>DATDGH010000447.1:0-9450 GCA_036522215.1 Candidatus Angelobacter sp.
CCTCAGGTTCCGGGGCGCGGAGCAGCTCTTGCGGGTCGAGCTTGTTTTTCTTGATGGCCTGCTCCATCGCCTTCTGCAATCCGGCCTGGTATTGCCGGTCGAGGTAGTCGCCAAAGCGGCAGAGACGAAGCTGCTGGCCGGCGAAGCGGCGAAAATCGTCTGTGGGCAGAATCGCTCCGGCCACGGCCAGCGGATGGTAGCCCGCAAGCAGGTCGCGGGTTACTACATCGCAGGCGCGGATGGCGGCCACGGGAGAAAGAGCCGCGACGGCTGCGGTCTTGAACCTCTGCTCTTTTGCCAAGGGAAAAAGCATTTTGTGGAGCGTCCAGAATTCCAGGGTGATGGTAATGGAGAACACCAGCAGAATCACTAGGGCGCGCCACCAGATCATGGTCCCAAAACGGTAAAAGGCCAGCGGGAGAAGCACAAAGAGAAAGAAGAATTGCAGGTTGGTAAGGATCCTCAGCCAGGGCGCTCTTCCGCTTAAGACCTTGATCCGGCGCGCCGCCGTCTGCGTGCTCATCATGCGGCGCTGCCAGTCCTGGATGATCCCGGCGCGCTGGGTGCGCGGCGCCTGCAGCAGACTGCTCAGCAACTCGACGTACTGCCGCACCTGGGCCTCACTGCCCTTGAAAAATACTGAGCCGTTGCATTTCAGCCGCGACTCGGAATGGGCCAGCTTGAGTGTTTCCCAGGCAATCGAGATGGTTTCGCCGTCCCCGGCGTCATTCCTGCCGGGGAATTGAATGCCATCGGGAGTCAATTCAAATGTCGGCCATTGGGCTGCGACCAGCGGAGTAAGAGGGGGAAGCGGGTTGGCCAGGACTCCGGCCGTGTCCAGGGCGCTCCAGACGTAGCCCTGGCGCCTTCTCTTGCCGTGTCCGCGCAGGCCCAGGCTAAATACGATGGAGCGGGGCGTAACCCAGCAGATGCACTGGAGCACGTAGATGAGCAGCACGATCAGGAACAGGAAGACCAGTTCCGTGGTTCCGGTGCCCAGAGCACTCATCGAAGAATTGGATAATCCACGGCCAGCCGGGACAGGTTGGGTAAGTTGGTAATTTGGTAATTTGAATTCAAAACCAAAAACCCCGTTATGAAGAGGGATGCCAAGGGCAAAGCCCCTGGCTCGTTAGTGTTCTGACCAGTACTCCTCGATTAGTGCCCCCTGGGGTGCGATCATCCCTGGACGGGCGCCTGCGGTGGCGCCTGCGGCGGCTGTATCTTAATTTCCTTGGATCCGAAGATGGAGCTGAAGAGCTTTTTCAGACCCGCACCCGCGGCCACAACCAGGGCGACCAGCGGCTTCCAGAATTTGATCAGCAATCCGGCGCCGCCTACGGCGATCAATCCGGCCAGTCCATATTCGGCGATCTTGTCGCCTTTGGTGAAATCGCTGTAGCGCTTGCCCTGAACGTAGGAAAAGCCTGAAATCAAATTATTGAACTCGCCTACTGTGCCTGCATACTCAGAAGGCTGAACAACCAGGTTGACTTTGATGACTCGGTCCTGCCCAGGAGTCTGATCGAGTGATTGACGCTTCCGGAATCCAGCGGACTATCGCCTTTGCCCCTGATGGCCCAGGTGAGGTTGTGAGTGAGCGGATCGTAGAAGGGAGTGCGCTCCCATCCGGTGACGTGGAAGGCGGGGTATCCCCTGGCTTTGCGCTGCTCGTTGGCCTGCTCGGTGCCATTCTTCATGTTCTTCAATATGTCGTCGGCATCCAGGGCGTCTTTATCGGTGTCTTTTACATAGCCGGTGCCTTCATAGCGGAAAATCATGAACCAGCTTCCGGTCTGGCTGATGAGTACACCCATCTCCTCGCCGTTGGGGATATTTTGCGTCAGTTGTAGTACCTGTTCAGCACCTCTTTTGTCGGCAAACGCATAGCCCTGGGGAACCTTGATCTGGGCCATACCGCCGAGATCTCCGACGGTTGGACCGCGTTGCCAGTCAATCTTGGGTTGCGATACTTGCGGCTCCTGTGCCCCGGCCGCCACTGACAATGCCAAGGCCAACGCGAGCAGAGCAAAAACGGAAAAGTACCTGAGCGCCTTTCCAGTCATAATTTCACCTCATTTTCGGGGGTGAGACATTGTCGAACGAATCGCGTTTCAAGACAAGCATTTAGTGCTTGGTAATTGGTATTTAGTAACATCTGGGAAACAGGCCACAGGCCCTAGGCCACAGGCCACAGGCCACAGGAAAGCCAACTAACGCGAATTGAATTCCTGGTTTTCGTTTTCCCTATTGCCTGTGGCCTATTGCCTGTGGCCTATTGGAGTAACGAACCGTTCGGGTCTTCCACTTCCTTCTCCGGAATCACCACTGCCGACGCCACCTTGTCTCCGGGTTCGAGGTTGAGCAGACGGACGCCCTGGGTGGAGCGGCCGGCTTCGCGGATCTGCTTGGTGTCTATGCGGATGATTTTGCCAAAGTGGCTGATCAGCATGGCTTCAGAAGTTTCGTCCACCAGCATGATGCCGGAAACATTGCCGTTGCGCGCCGTGGTCTTTACGTTGATCACGCCCTTGCCGCCGCGCGATTGCAGGCGATACTCCTCTACCGGCGTGCGCTTGCCGTAGCCATTTTCGGTCACGCTCAGGATGAGGCTAGGCACGGCTTCGGCTTCGGCTTCATTCTGACCGGTTTCGCTTTTACCTGTGCCGTTGATCTTCTTTTTGCCCTCTTTGGGCGTGATGGCCATGCCGACAATGTAGTCACCCTTGTCCAGGTCCATGCCGCGAACGCCATAGGCAGGCCGGCCCATAGAGCGCACATCTTCTTCGTCGAAGCGAATGGCCATGCCTTCATGCGAGGCCAGAAAGACGATCTGGTTGCCGTCTGTGAGGCGTGCGGCCACCAGCTCATCGTCTTTCTCAATGCCGATGGCGATGATTCCGCGCGACATCACGTTGGAGAAGTCCTTGACCGGAGTCTTCTTCACTGTGCCGTTGCGGGTGACGAAGAAGACGTAGCGGTTTTCTTCCTCCAGGTTGCGCACCTCCAGCAGCGTGCGCACGGTCTCGCCCGGCTGCAACGCCACCAGGCTGCCGATGTGCTTGCCTTTGCCGGCTGCGCTGACGTCAGGAATTTCGTACACCTTGAGCCAGTAGACGCGGCCGCTATTGGTCAGGAACAAGAGGTAGGAGTGAGTGGAGGCAATAAAGAGATACTCGACGAAATCTTCATCGCGGGTCTTCATGCCCGTGCGTCCGGTGCCGCCCCGCCGCTGCTGGCGATAGGTAGAGATGGGCGTGCGCTTCAGATATCCGCTGTGAGAGACGGTGACCGCCACCTGCTCATCGGCAATCACATCCTCCAGGGTGATCTCTGCCGTCTCATCCGTGATCTGGGTGCGGCGCGCATCGCCGAAATCTTTTTTCACCTCTTCCAGCTCTTTGATGATCACGCCGCGGAGCTTCTTGTCTGAGGCCAGGATGGATTCGTATTCCGTAATCCTGTCCCTGATCTCTCCCAGCTCCTTCAGGATTTCTTCGGTGGAGAGGCGGGTCAGGCGATAGAGTTGCAGTTCCAGAATGGCATCTGCCTGTTTGGGACTGAGCCTGCCTTCTGCACCGCCGACTTTCTGCTGAATCTGCTTGTCGACAATCTTGTATTTGGCGGCCAGCAGGTTCTCTTTGGCTTCCTGGCGCGATGCCGATCCGCGGATGATCTTGATTACAGCATCCAGGTTGTCGAGCGCAATCTTGTAGCCTTCCAAAATGTGCTCGCGCTCACGCGCCTTTTGCAGCAGGTAGGCGGTACGCCGGCGGACCACGTCCAGGCGATGGTCAATAAAGTACTGGATCGCCTGGATGAGGCCCATTTCCTTGGGCGCGCCGTTGACCACGGCCAGGAAGATCATGCTGAAGCTCTCCTGCATCTGGGTGTGCTTGTAGAGCTGGTTGAGCACGATCTGCTCTTCCGCGCCGCGCTTGAGTTCGATGACCACGCGCATGCCATCGCGGTCGGATTCGTCGCGCACATCGGCGATATCGTCGACGATTTTGTCGTTCACCAACTGGGCAATGCGCTTTTCCAGCATCGCCTTGTTTACCTGGTAAGGAATTTCCGAGACGATGATGGCCTTGCGTCCCTGGGAGAGGTTCTCCATTCCCACCTTGGCGCGCACCACAAATTTTCCACGACCGTGCGTGTATGCTTCCTTGATTCCGCTCTTGCCATAGATGTAAGCGCCGGTAGGAAAATCCGGACCTTTGACGATCTTGAGAATCTCATCCAGTTGTGTGGCTGGATTGTTCACCAGCAGGATGGTGGCGTCCACAATTTCCGTCAGGTTGTGCGGAGGAATTTTTGTTGCCATGCCCACGGCAATGCCTTCAGAACCGTTGATGAGCAGATTGGGAATTCGCGTGGGAAGAACGGTTGGCTCGACCGTGCTTTCGTCGTAGTTGGGAACAAAGTCCACCGTCTCCTTGTCGATGTCCTCCATGAGCGAGCCGGCAATTCGCGCCAGCCGGCACTCGGTGTAACGCATGGCCGCCGGAGGATCGGCGTCCACGGAGCCGAAGTTGCCCTGGCCGTCAACCAGCGGATAACGCAGGGAGAAGGGCTGGGCCATGCGCACCAGCGTGTCGTAGATGGGAGCATCGCCGTGGGGATGGTATTGGCCCATGGCCTGGCCCACAACTTTGGCGCACTTGGTGTGCTTCTTGTTGTATTGCAGGCCCATCTCCTGCATGGTGTAAAGCACGCGCCGGTGCACAGGCTTGAAGCCGTCGCGCACGTCAGGCAGAGCGCGGCCGATGATCACGGACATGGAGTAGTCGAGATACGATCGCCGCATCTCCTCTTCAATGTTGATGGGCTGCACGTTGGCGGCGCCCGGTCCGCCCGGAGGCAGGCCATCGCCACCACTGGGTGGCTGTAGAGGAAGCTCTGGATTCTTGTCGTCCATTGTTGTCGCTCCGCTCCCAACCGCTTGAGAGCTTTGTTCCCTTCTAAATTTTTCTGCGCCTGTCGCACAGGCCGCGGCGCGCTAGTCGGCCGCGCCCTGGATACAAAAACTGCTTCCAGAATTGTCGCGCTCTCATATCCCAGCCCTCACGGACTGGGCTCAGTAGGTGCCGCCCTTTCAGGGCTAATTCTTAGTACTCAATTGGCGTTCTCAGCAAGCACACGGCGAGTAATATTCGAAGGCTTGGTTTGTGGCCGCCGAATTTCCGCTAAACTCTTGCATTTACAGAGGTTTATCGCTGGAATGACTAAAGAAGATTATAGCATGAAAAGCAGCAATTAGTACTTAGTAATTAGTACTTAGCAAAAGCGAAAAATCCTCTAAAACTTTACCGCTGAGGACACTGACCCCAACTGATTCGCATTGATAGATCACGGGCGACAAACCGATTCTGTCATTCACGATAATTAATCTCAATTCGCGGCTGAGAAATCTTCAGAGAGTCGACGGGAACTTCACTGTGATGCCCAGATCGTCGTTGGCTTTTTTTGTTGCGTCCAGATCCAGTTCGGCCAGCTTGAATTTTTTCATCGCGTTGTTGGAAAAATCGAATAGAGTTTCGCCTACGATAGCGTAGTTCTGGGTCTGGATTTTGTGTCCGTCTTTGAAGATGAACACTGTGGCCGGAGAATCATCTGGTTGATCGACCGCCGCTGCTTTAGCGTTTTCGGGCGCGGTTTCAGTTCCATCCGCTTCTTCGGCCTCTTTCGCCTCTTTCGCCGGCTTGCCCTTGCTTGCCGATGGCTTGGATGGGCTCTGCTCGCGGCCATCGAGGTAATGCTCGCCGTAACGGCTGTCGCGCTTTTGCGCCAACGCGTCCCGCTGTTGCGCTAATGCATCGCGGGCGCCGCGATTGTAGGCATCGCGGAGCGCTTGCGAGTCCGGATTTGAACTTGAATCTTCACCGGTATCTTCGGGCGCGGCTGGATCGGCCGTCTGCTCAGAATCCACAGAATCAGAAGCCAGAGGGTAAGCCGGTATGAAAATAGGCACGGGGACAAATTCGTGTCGCGGACGGCGGCGCCGCGGATCGCCGAACGGTTTCAAGCGCCTCGCATTCGAAAAAAACACGCGTTGGCCGGGGGCGCCTGCAGGCGTTGGAGAATTCACGCTGGATGGCGTTGCGTGCCCTGTGCCCGGCGAGGAGGGAGAAAGGATGGAAGCAGGAGGCCCATGCGACTCAACTTGCTGCGCGTTAGCGCCCTGCAGGGCAACAGCCAGGAGAAGAAAGAATGCCGGTCGCAACATAAACCACCTGCTTCTGGTAATGATAAACCTTTGAATCAGACACTATATAGGGTTTTGATGAATCCAGCCGCTCAAAAGTCTCAATGCCAGAACGCATTTAACGGATAAAATTGCGGCCAAAGTAGCCGCCACCACCCGCCGCCACGAGGTTTCCAGCAGGTCAGCAGCCACGCCTCCGATGAAAAGAAAGGTAAAGCTCAAGCCAAGCGTGGCTTCCCACAGATGAATTGCCGGGACCAGGGCAAACAGTGAAACGATTGTAAATGCAGTGATAAGCGGCGCTGTGTTGCCGAAATAGCGCGCCCGGCGCCAACTGCCGTAAACCGTCAAAGCCACTACCAGGAGGGCGGCCAGCTCATTGCCGTCAGCGAAGACAAAGCCGAGATTACGAATAACCTCCCGCGAGGGCTGAGGAGTGATGAAGGTGCGAAAATCCACAACAGACCAGCCGATCATCCAGCCCACCGCAGCAAGAATTGCCAGTCCCATGACTGAGGCTCCCAGGAGAACCACCGCCGATTGACGCCGCCTGTCTGGACTGAGATAAAGCATGAAGACGAATGCCAGCAGGACGACGCTGAGGGTCCAGAATGCGGTGGACAGGCAGATGCCGATGGCCGCGCCCAGAATCAAGATGCGCGGCGCCCACTTGCGTGGTGGAGCATAAAGGGTGTGCGCCACTCCGATTGCCGTGTAGACCAGGCCAAAGCTGCTCCAGGCCAGAATGATCTCCGGGCCGATGTTGCTGCTGATCATGACCATGGCAGGCGAGAAGCAGTAGAGCGCCAGGGCAATGTAGCCGCCGTTATCTCCGAACAGCCGCCGTGCCACCCACCACAGGGCGCCGCCCAGCCACAAGCCAAAAACTACGAACGGCAGCCTGATCACCCAAGGACGAGGGATAGCCAGCGCGGACCTGATCCATGGCGGAGCCACACTTTTGATGGCCGAGATCGCGCGCAACGGCAGGGCCGCCACCACACCTGTGAGCGGTGATGTTGCGTGATACTGCTGCCCCGGCGTTCGGGGAAGTCCGGAGGCTATGTATTCGTATTCCAGGTCAGAGAACTTGCGTCCGGCTGCGACCCATAAACATTGCCCCAGAAAAGCCAGCAGCAGCAAACCGGCAAATATTTGCGGACGGCCAATCCTGAAGCCTCTGAGCGCACGGAGCATGAGCAGGGGAACAGGTTACAGGGGACAGGGTACAAAGTAAAAACAAGGGCTGGAGATCAGGTGATCGCCGTGATCGGGTGATCCGGTGATCAGAAAACCCACAGCCGATGCTGTGTGAATGATTTACGGTCACTTCGGACGAATTGGTTGCAAGATCGGCTCTGTAGATCTTTGGCTCAGAACACCTGCACTCACCTCAGGCAGATTGGCTCAACCACCGGCCGGGCCGTACGCTGGGTCAGCACTCTTATTGCTCCAATTACAGCGCCGAATATCGGGGCGCACATCATCACGCTGAAGATCCATTCGGCAGGATCATCATAAGCCGCGTCGATGTCGGCGGGATCCCAGCCAACTATACCGTTGTCATTCTGGCCAAGGGCAAATTTGATGGCTACCAGCAAAAACAGGGCTCCGGCAAACAGCAGCGATTTTCGGTTCATGTTGTTCTCCGCTTCTGTATTGGAAACCTCAGGCCCTGCTTTTGTTCCCGGTGTATGGAGAAAAATGCCACAAAAGTACTGTGGTTACATTTTTCTCATTGGCCGCACGGCAGTCACGAATTGGACTTAATTCTGGTTGCTAAAAGCCGATCACTTCTACCGAGGGGATGATGGATAAGCAAACGATATCGGCGGAAAGACTTCCGGAGCGGGTTCGGCGCACGCTGGATGACCTGGCGGAGATTCGGCAGTCGTTGCTGGCGGCTACGGCAAAGACCGATCATCCCACGTCCCCACCCGATTCTCTGCTGGACCTGGCATTGGCATCGGAACTGAAGAGCGTGGTGGATGAATTACGCACGCTGTTGTGGGCTTATATCCATGCTCTGTCTGTGAAATCGGGGCGTCAGCCAGAAGAAGTTTTGGAATGGTACAAGATGGAGCTGGCGGTGGGCATGTTACGCCATGCGCGGGCCCCGGAGAATCGGTCGCCGCAACCCCAGGTTCCCAACGGTTACAGTTTTGAAAACCTTATCACTGAAGCGCTGGCCATCACCGCCGAGCATGTACGACCCCAGTAATCGGTTCATCGGTTCATCGGGTCATCCGAAGAGGGTCGGCCCAAAAACCCGTTCCTTTCGAATCGGCAATCGCTGATTGATTCCAACCGTCTCAAGAAGTGGAAGCATTTGCGCTTTGGGTGGCAGCTCACCCCCAAGTCCATTTCCGAAGCTGCCTTTTCTGTTACATTCTTCCTGCGGCATGAGAAAAGCCAATGGAAATCCAGCTTCCCGACAATAATCCGCAGCCGGATCCGCTGCGAGAAATCTTCTTTAATCAGCGTGGGCTGCGTCCAGGATGGCGAATCCTTGTCGCCATAGCGCTCTACGCCGCAATCACTTTCGTGGTTGGGTCTGTCTTTGTCCTCTCCGGCGGGCACATCCCGAAAGGTCCAGTTCCGGCGTTCTTGCTTCCCGGCGAGGCGGTCCAGTTCGTGATTCTGCTTTTTGTCAGCTGGATTATGAGCCGCATCGAGCACCGGGACATGAGCGAATACGGTTTGCCGCTTCAGGGATCGCCCGTCTTGTCCCGGTTTACGCGTGGTTACATTTTCTGGGGATTTCTTCCACTCTCATCGCTTCTTCTGGTATTGAGGGCGCTGCACAAATTTTATTTTGGGAATCTGTCACTTCATGGAATCCAGGTTCTTTCCTGGGCCGCTGTATGGGGAGTGTTCTTCATCCTGGTGGGCCTCTTCGAAGAATATTTGCTGCGAGGCTACCTGCTCTATACTCTGGCGGAAGGCATTGGCTTTTGGCCGGCGGCCATAGTCCTGGCTGGGCTCTTTGGCGTGCTTCACACCTTTAACACCGGCGAAACCCGGATCGGGATTATCGGGGCTGTACTCTTTGCCATGTTTGCCTCAGTGAGTTTGCGCTACACCGGCAATCTGTGGCTGGCAGTAGGCGCTCATGCCGGATGGGACTGGGGACAATCTTACTTTTATGGTGTGAATGACAGCGGAACCCAGGTGCCAGGACATCTTTTGAACCCGCACATTCAGGGGCCCGCCTGGCTGAACGGCGGCAGCGTGGGACCTGA
>DATDGH010000448.1:0-3095 GCA_036522215.1 Candidatus Angelobacter sp.
ATTATTTGACGGCGAGATACATTTCTGCGACATGCTGAGTGATCTTGCCTGGTTCCGCGCCGGAAAGGTTCGAAAGCGCAACTACCGTTAGTTGATCGTCCACGTAACGATCGATCGCGGTTTGAAATCCCTGCCAGGCGCCGTCGTGGTGAATGCAGCGATGTCCGTGCCGGTCATCGATAAACCAGCCGAAACCGTAGTGGCCTTTGTTGGGCTGACCATCTTTGAGCTTCGCGATGGTCCACATCTGGTCCAGGCTCGATTTCTTCAGCAACTTGTCGGTGTAGAGTGCTGCGTCCCATTTGGCGAGGTCGAGGACGGAAAAGTAGAGGCTGCCATCGGCCGTGGTGTTGATCATGGGCGCCACCCATTCCTGATTTTTCAGTTCGCCTTTCACCAGTCGGTATCCGGCAGAGCGGTTGGGAACGATGTCGGCTTCGCTGATGATACGGGTAGAGTTCATCTCCAGAGGATGGAATATCCGCTGCTGCAGAAAGTCACCGTAGAATTCGCCGGTGACGCGGTGAAGCAAAATTCCGAGGGTGAGAAAGCCAAGGTTGCTATAGGCCCACTTCGTTCCGGGCTCATAGGAAAGCGGAAGGCTCTCAACGAGCTTTAGAAGCTCGTCCTCGGTCCAGTCTTTCCGGAAATCGAAATTCTTTGGATAGTCGCCAAAGCCCGCGGTGTGGCTCAGCAGTTCGCGTACGGTAACGTTGTTCCAAGTCTTTGGCGCGTCTTTAAAATACTTGCTGAGCGGATCCTCGAGGCCGACCTTTCCCTCTTCCACCAGCATCATTACAGCCGTCGCGGTGAATTGCTTACCCACAGAACCTGACTGAAAGATCGTCTCGGGCTTGGCCGGTACTTGCAATTCCACGTTCGCTAATCCGAATCCCTCGGCGAGAACGATCTTTCCCCCCTTCGCAACGAGCAGCGACAGGCCGGGAATATGCTGCCGTTGCATCTCGGTTTTCACGTAGGCCTCGACTGACGGAGTATCGAGCGACTGGGCAAACGCAATCGTGGAGGCAAAGAGAAGCCATGAGATTGAAAGATAGAAGAATCGACGCAGCGTCATGGAGTAGGTTGGCAACGCGGTCCTGAGTCTACAGACAAAGTAGAGCTACCCACAAGAACTCAATGGGGCGGGAGGAGGGCGTTCGTTGACGAAAGCTCGCGACGAGAAGGTTGACGCGGAAACCGAGTCTTCGCCTTTTCAAAATCAACTATTCATAGTGAAGAGATACGAGTGGGTCTACTTTCGTGGCTCGGTGGGCTGGAAATAAGGATGCTGTCAGACCAACAATGACGACTAAAGTTGCGACGAGAGACAACGTCCAGGGGTCCATGGTTGAAACCCCCCAGATTTGGCTAGCCATTAAACGCATTACAGCACTGCTTACAGCCAATCCCGCAACCGTGCCAGCGACAATTAAAGTTAAGCCCTTCCTAAGCACCATCCGCAGAACATCGCTCCGTTGAGCTCCCATCGCCATTCGGATTCCAATCTCGTGGGTCTGTAATGAAACTGTATATGCCATGACGCTAAAAATGCCAATCACAACGAGCAACAATCCTGTGATACCGAAGGTTCCGAGAATGATCAGGCTGAATTGCGGTCCGGCATAATACGAACTCTTAAGAATGTTTTCCATTGGTCCGAGTTCAGAGATAGCAACTTCTGAATCCACGGCGGCTATCGTGCGACTCAGACTTGGAAGAACGAGGTTTGCGCTTCCCGCCGTCCTCACCATGATCCCGCGCGGCCCTGTACCACTGATCGTATGAGGAAAATATACTTCTGGTCTTGGCGCTTCCTGCAAGCCTGTGTTCTTCGCATCCGCGATGACGCCTGTTATTTCGAAATAAGCATCTCGGGGCCAATCCGTCGCCCATTGTTCGAGTGTCGTGAACTTTATCCTCTGACCGATGGGATCTTCGTTCCCGAAGTAATTGCGTTCGAATGTTTGGTTGATAACGGTTACGTGTCGAGCTAACTCGACTTCACTTCGCGAAAGCAGCCTGCCGCGTAGCAAGCGTCGACCCAAAGTTTGAAAATATCCCTCACTACACATGTCAAACGTAGTGCCCCAAGGCTCGGAATGTGTTTTCCCCGGTACTACAATCTCGGTCCACCCGAAAGAATAAGGCGGGAAAGAGGTAGCCTCAGTAGAAGCGATGATTCCTGGAATAGCTGACACTCGGTCAAGTACTTTTTCGAAATAGTCCTTTTTCGCGTCGGCAGTATCGTAGCGGCCCTCGGGCAGGGATAGTCGCGCATAAGCGACACTCGCGGGATTGAAACCGATATCCACTCGTTCAAGAGCGTGGAGTGTGCGCACCATGAGCCCCGTACCCGTCAACAACACAATCGATAATGCAACTTCGACAACGACCAGAATGGAGCGCAATTTCCTGTGCTGAAAGCCGCCACTTGCCGCCTTAGCGCTTCCCGCAAGGCCAATGTACAAGTCGCGCCTTACGAGATGGAGGGCAGGTGCGAGACCGCAGACAAAAGTGGCAAGAACCGACACTCCCACAGCAAGCAGCAGCGTCTCTGATCGGAGTGATATGGCCACCTCGGGAGGGATCGTATCAGGAGGAATCGCGGCTATCATCCCCTTCAATCCGAGAAACGCGAACAAGCAACCGCCAATACAACTTCCGGTTGCCAAGAGGACGCTCTCAACCAACAATTGCCTTATCAAGCGAGAACGTGTCGCGCCTATCGAAGCACGGATCGCTATCTCCTTTTCCCGCACTGTCGCTCGCGCGAGCAGAAGATTCGCAACGTTGCTGCAGGCAATGAGAAGCAGTATGAAAACTGCCGCCACCATCGCCAGGAGAGTTGCTTTGAAATGCCCAACGGAGTCATCCCTCAAGGAATTGACTACTATCCTGTAGTTGGCGCGAAACCAAGCGGGATAAGTTTTTTCCGACAGCTTTGCAATCGCCCCAAGGTCAGCAGAGGCAGCTTGGAAGCTAACATTCCGTTTGAGGCGTCCGATGATCAACAACTCGTTAGGTTGAACGCCAAATCCACTAATGAAACTGGATCTGTTTAGGTCTGTTGGAATCCAGACTTCACAGCCACC
>DATDGH010000449.1:0-9318 GCA_036522215.1 Candidatus Angelobacter sp.
GGCCCGCCGCCCGTCCACCCAAAAATCTACAAGATTCAGGATTTTCAGCCTACAGAAATTAACATTCATGGCAGCTTGCCACACGTTAACTCCTTGATTCTATTTGCCTAGCTTTGTGGTTGCCGAATTGCCTATTCTGACCACAAAAGCAGTAATACCGGTTCATTCTCACTTGTTCGTTTAGTTAATTAAGGGTAAGGATCCTCTGAATTCCTTTAGCAAAGAAGATTTCCAGCTCTTTTGGAAGAGGAAAGCTGTACAGAGGCTGTAAGTTCCAAAATTTTTAAAATTGAATATTTTCAGGAGGTAAGAGATGCAGAGGAAGCTCTGGGTATATGCCATTTTTTTGGTCTGTCTGATGCTCGTAAGTAGCAGCATGCTATTTGCACAGGCGACCGCCACCGCCACACTGGAAGGCACAGTTGTGGATAAAACGCAGGCCGTTGTTAGCGGCGCGGAAGTCACCCTCGTCAACAAAGCCACAGGAGAGACCCGGCATGCCAAGGCCAATGGCGCCGGAGAATATCGCTTCGAGTCAATTCCAGCCGGCATTTACACCATTAAGACCACGGCTGCCGGTTTCTCCGCGGCTGAAGCCAAGGATGTAGAGGTACTGCTCGGGAGAACCGCCACGCAGAATTTCACCCTTGCGCCGGGAACTGTCAGCGAAACGGTGGAAGTTACCGCAACCGCACCTCTCGTGGATCAGACAAAGACTGACGTGAGTGTCAACATTACGCCCCAGCAGATTCAGGATTTGCCGCTGATCGGACGCGATATCGCCGACCTCGCGTATCTGGCGCCCGGAGTGAAAGCCGCGGATTCCTACGATCCCACCAAGAACCGTTATGCCATCTTGTCGGTAAACGGTGACGGGGGCCGGAACGTGAACGTAACCGTCAACGGCGTCGACAACAAGGACAACACCGTCGGCGGCCCGGTCATGCAGCTTCCCGCTGAGGCCGTGCAGGAGTTCCAGGTTTCCACGCAGCGCTTCTCCGCCGTCAATGGGCGCTCCTCTGGCGCCGCCATCAATGTGATCACCAAGTCCGGTACGAATGGTTACCACGGTTCGGCATTTGCCTTCTTCCGCGAGCAGGCCTTCAACGCGGACCAAAAACTGGCAAATGGCGATGGCACCACTACCCCCGGCAATCCGCCCTATTCACGGCAATGGTTTGGCGGTTCTATCGGCGGACCCATCAAGAAAGACAAGCTCTTTGCCTTTTTCGCGATGGAGCGGCAGCGCGAGCACACCTCGATTGCCGAATCGCCCCTCGCTTTCTCGGAATTGTCACTGGTAACCAACCTGGGAGCGCAGCCGGCGACCACCGTTCCAACGCCGTTCTTTGAGAACCGCATCAACGGACGACTCGACTGGACGATCAACAACAACAATTCTGCATACTTCTCGGTATCCACTCAGGCCAACAACAGCCTGAATGACCAGAGCGGTGGAACCTTTGATTTGTCAGAAGGAAACTTCACCGTCAACCACCTGCAGGTTGCCAATCTCACCGTGAACTCTACGTTTACTCCAACCCTGATCAATCAGTTCACCCTCGGTTTCCAGTACTGGGACAACCTGATTGACAGCACGACTCGCGCGCCGCTTTTCACTTTCCCCACCAGCATCCAATTCGGCACCAACACCAACGTCCCCCAGAACTCGATTCAGCGTAAGTACCAGTTCAAGGACGACATCAGCAAGACTGTCGGAAAGCACACGTTCAAGACGGGATTTGATTACATCTGGACCCCGTTTATGGGCGGTTTCTTCGAGTTCAACCCTACTCTGGAGCTTGACTTCAGCAAGCTGCCCAGCCAGATCTTGGCTTTGCCGCAGGGATTTCAGACTCCTGGGTTGCTCGTTGGCGGCAACAGTTCCGGAGGCGGCATGAGCATCGCGGTGGGTGACCCCACCTTCATCATCAAGGACGCCAAGCAGCTCGGATTGTACTTCCAGGATGACTGGAAGATGACCCGTCGTCTCACCGTGAACCTTGGGCTCCGTTGGGATAAGGACTTCGACTTCGTCGGAGGCTCGGATGTTGCCAACAGCCGCACCTTCCAGGAATTGCAGGCGGCCGCGCCGTTCAGCCCCTTGGCTGCTTCTTTGGTTGCCAAGAAGGCTACCGACTACAGCAAGGGTTTCAGCCCGCGCGTAGGGTTCGCCTATGACCTGACTGGCCGTGGCAATCATGTTGTCCGTGGCGGCTTCGGAATGTACTACGACAACACCTTCCAGAACATCCCGCTGTTCATGGAGCAGCAGGCTAACGCCACCATCTTCCAGACGGCATTCTCGCTCAACGCCCCCGGCGATATCGTCCCGGGCACGGGCATCCCGCTTTCCGCCTGGCATCTGGGCAATCCACTCCCCACCATTCCCGCTCCTCAAGCGGCACTTACAACCGGTTCGATTGGCCGTCTCATGGACCCGAACTATCGCACACCCGTGACCGAGGAGTGGAACGGCGGCTACACCTGGGCGCTCAGCCCCAAATCTGTGATTGAGGCCGAATATGTTCACGTGCTCAGCCTGCACGAGAACAAAACCATCAATGTGGATGCGAATACTCCGATTAACCCTGCCAACATAGCGCTGGGTTTCTTCAAACCACTGAGCGCCGCGTTTGCCTCGGCGGGCGTGCCGGTGCTGGGCAGCGTTCGCGACGAGACCGCCGGCGGGCGCTCGCGTTATGACGGCTTGAACATCAGCTATCGCCAGCGCTCGTTCCATAAAACTGACCTGACTGCAAATTACACGCTGTCTCGTGCGGTGGGTTATGACGAGGATGGCGGTTCGTTCCGTTATTATCCGCGGGATCCGGCCCGCCCGTTCCAACCGGCCGATTTTGGTCCGGCGTTCAACGACGAGAGACACCATCTCACCATCGCGGCGACCGCACACTTCCCCTGGGGAATCGAGTTCTCTCCCATTCTTCAGGCGGGATCGGCCCGGCCCTACAACGCGATCGGGCAGAAGAACCAGTTGAGCCTGGGCGGGGGCAGCGCGGCAGGCGCACTCCTGGCTCCGGGCTGCACAGAACAGGGCTACTACTCAGGGACCTGCCCCTTAAACCCCATATTTGCTCTGCGTGGCAATCCCTACTTTGACATGGACATGCGCTTAGCGAAGAACATCAAGATGGGTGAAGCCCGGAACCTGCAGCTCATGTTCCAGGCTTTCAACCTTACCAACCATGCCAATTACGGCAATGACTTCGGCGGTACGGTCGGCCTTGGGAGTTTTGGCCACCCGCTCGGGTTTATCAACCCCACGAGCAGCACCCTGCCACGGTCTTTCACCGGTGAGTTCGGAGCGCGGTTCACCTTCTAAACACCAACCATCAATTACTCAATGGGCCGGCGCAAGCTGGCCCTTTTTCCTGAAATTTCGTGATCCAGTCAAGGATTTCGCCGTCTTTACTGAAGTTTGTCCCGAGCGGCTCTTCGTCCACTCAGTCCATTTCGTCCATTCTGTCCACCAAATCCTTAACCATATGAACTGCACTCTTGCCGCAGCGACCAGCTGCCTGCGTTATACTTGCGCGTCTCTCCGAAGCGCATGCCTCAAATTCAAACCGCCCTCGGCGCCATTGACAGTTCCCAACTCGGCACAACTCTGATGCACGAGCATGTGTTCATCCTGGATACAGAGATCGTCCAGAATTATCCGGAAGAATGGGGCGCGGAAAAAAACCGCATTGACGATGCGGTGAAGCGTCTGAACGAGCTCAGGTCCAGGGGCGTGGACACAATTGTTGATCTCACCGTGATCGGTCTGGGGCGCTACATTCCCCGCATCCAGCAGATTGCACAGCAGACAAAGATCAACATTATTGTGGCCACCGGGGTTTACACCTATCACGATGCCCCGCTGTACTTCCATTTTCGCGGGCCGGGAACGGTGCTTGACGGGCCGGAACTCATGGTGGACATGTTTGTCCGCGACATTCAGGAGGGGATCGCCAATACCGGAGTGAAGGCCGGCATTCTCAAGTGCGCCACCGATGAACCGGGAGTTACCAGGGACGTTGAGCGGATCCTGCGAGCTACGGCGCAGGCTCATCGCCGCACCGGCGTGCCGATTTCCACTCATACTCATGCCCTGAAGCGCGTTGGCCTCGACCAACAACGTATTTTCAAGGAAGAAGGAGTGGACCTCTCGCGCGTGGTGATTGGACACTCTGGCGACACCACGGACCTTAGGTATCTGGAAGAGTTGATTGCCAATGGTTCTTATCTCGGCATGGACCGCTTCGGCATTGATACCATCCTCTCCTTTGACGATCGCGTGAATACGGTGGTGGAGATGTGCAAGCGCGGCCATGCCGGCAAAATGGTGCTCTCGCACGATGCCGCCTGCTACAACCACTGGCTTCCGGAACGTCCGTTGCCGGTGATGCTGCCCCGCTGGCATTACCTGCACATCCACAACGATGTGATCCCCGCCCTCAAGCAGAAAGGTGTCACGGACGAGCAACTCCACACCATGCTGCTAGAGAACCCAAGGGAGATTTTTGAGAAGCAGGGAACCTATTGAACTTGATAATCTGGTAATTGGTAATCGGGTAATTTGATCCAAATTACCGGTGCGAGCAGAACGAATCTCTGCTAGGGTTGGGAAAAGCGGCCCACTAACCTGGCATGGTGGTGGACCGCTGTGATGGTTATTCGTCGGGCTGGATAACGCTGGTCATGTGAAGGGTTATTACCGTATTGCCTTTCGGTAGTAGCTTGTCGAATTCCTCGGCGCTGAGAACACGAGCATTTCTGCGACCGAGTACGCGATTGTCTTTATTGTTTGGCATAGATTTCTCCTTTCGAGAGTTGGTCCCCGCCAGAGATGGCGGGTTTTTTATTTGATCGCCAGCAATTCGCGTAACTGCCATATTTGACCCGCGATTCCCGCTTCCATCGCGGGAGAGCAGAGCAAACTCTGATGCGTCCGGCAGAAATTGTAATATGTGAAATGCAGAGCGCAAGCGGCCTTCAGGTTATCGCGCTTCTTTGAGAATGCATTTGTGAGTCTCGTAAACCGGCGGATCGCCATCCGCATCGTTTAGGGCACTACCCAAGTTACTCAATTACCCAATCTTCTGTTGCGTCGTTTATACTTTCAGGTTTCCCTCTTGGCTGCTGCATCTAAGGAAAGTTGCCCATGAAGATTCTGGTTTGCATGAAGCAGGTCCCGCAGAAGGATGCCCCGCTCAAGCTCAATGAAAGCGGGACGTGGATCCGCGAAGATGTTTCCTACGAAGTCAATGAGCCCGATGCCTATGCTTTGGAAGAGGCGTTGCGTCAAAAAGAAAAGCATGGCGGCGAAGTTGTCGTGATCACTGCCGGTCCCGCGCGGGCACAGCAGGTATTGCGCGAAGGTCTGGCCAAGGGCGCTGACCGCGCCATCCACCTGGAGGACAATGCTTTTGTGGGCATGGATGCCATGAATATTGCCAAGGCATTTGTCGCCGCCATCAAGGAAGACAAGTTCGATCTCATCTTTACCGGCCTGCAATCGGACGACTATGGATACGCCCAGACAGGGGTGATTATGGCGGAGCTGCTGGGCTGGCCGCATGCCACCATCATCATGGAAATCCAGAAGAGTGATGCGGGTATCCGGGTGAAGCGGGAACTTGAAGCCGGTTTTTTCCAGCACGTCACCATGCCCCTGCCGGCGGTGCTCACCATCCAGTCCGGCATTAACAAGTTGCGCTATGCCACCTTGCTCGGCATTAAACAGGCCAAGAACAAGCCCCTGCGAAAAGTGAACATGGACGAAGTGAAAGCGTCCCTGGGCGCCAACATGCAGAAGATTGAAAAACTTTATATCCCGCAGAAGAGCAAGAAGACGGAGATGCTGGAAGGTCCGCCGGCCGAGGTGGCCAAGAAGCTGCTAGAAAAACTTCGCAACGAAGTCCGCGTGATCTAAAGGAGGAAGCCAAATGGAACGAATGGATTACGATCCGGGAGGCGGAAATTATCTTCCCGTAACCCGGCATGAGACCGGTTCTACCCTGATGGTTGTGGGCGTAATCATGTTGATCGCGGCGCTGGGATGGGCACTGTTTGTAGGCTGGGACATTCGCGCGGGAAACATGTTCATGCAAATCATCTTTGCCGTGGACGTGGTGCTGGCGCTGCTGTTGCTTACGGTGGGGTTCGCTAAGAAGACCCGGCGGAAAAAATAAAAATGGCAAATTCGATTCTGGTGGTGGTTGAACAGCGAGAAGGCAAACTCAATCGCGTTTCATGGGAGACCGTGGCCGCCGCGCAGGCCATCGCGGCAGAGACGGGCTGGACCATTGAAGCAGCAGTGTTCGGCAACAACCCGAGCGGCATTGCCGCTGAAGTCGCGGGCAAGAAACTAGCCAAGGTCTACGCGCTTGAGTCACCGGCGCTGGCCCAGTACACGCCTGATGGCACGGTAGCTGCCCTCAAACAATTCATTCAACAGAAGCAGCCCACCTTGGTGCTGATGCCGCACACTTACCAGGTGCGCGACTTTGCCCCGCAACTTGCCATGGCGCTGGGTCGAACCCTCATCAGTGATGCCGTTGGCTTCCGCAAAGAGGGTGAGAAGCTGCTGTTTACTCGGCAGATGTTTCAGGGAAAATTTGCTGCTGACGTTTCTTTTGCCTGTGAGCCGCCGCACTTCGCGACTTTCCAGTCTGGCGCCTTCCGCGGCGACAAGGCAGAGGCAGGAGCTTCTGCTGCTCCGGTAGAAACTGTAAACGTTGAGATTGCAGGTAACGTGGTTCGCACCCGGCCGGAAGATCCGTTTAAAGAGGCCAAGCAGGCTGTGGACCTCACGCAAGCGGAAATCATCGTCTCTGTAGGACGTGGCATCAAGGAGCAGAAGAATATCGAGTTGGCCAAACAACTGGCAGAGGCATTGGGCGGAGAGATTGCCGCC
Source organism: Candidatus Angelobacter sp. (assembly GCA_036522215.1). Classification (GTDB taxonomy): domain Bacteria; phylum Acidobacteriota; class Terriglobia; order Terriglobales; family Acidobacteriaceae; genus Angelobacter. The sequence goes on from DATDGH010000449.1 coordinate 6,923, forward strand.
TCGCGTCCCATCTGTGACTCCGGCTGGCTTCCCATGGACCGCCAGATTGGCAGCTCCGGCCAGACGGTTGCGCCCAAGCTCTACTTGGCCATCGGGATCAGCGGCGCCATTCAGCATATTGTCGGCATGAAAGGCTCGCGCAGTGTGATTGCCATCAACAAAGATGCGGAAGCGCCTATCTTCGAGATTGCCGACGTGGGCGTGGTCGGAAATCTTTTTGACATTGTTCCCGCACTGACCGAGGAAGTGAAGAAGGCTAAAGCCTAGATCGCCGTGATCGCCGAGATCGGGTGATCGCGCGTGATCGGAAGACCAGAACTGCCAAAATTGCTCGCGCAAGCTGGGACCATCAGTGGAAATCAGTCTCATCAGCGTCATGAGAGGTAAGGTTTTGCCAACTGCTAATTGCCAATTGCTAATTGCCAATTGCCAATTGCTAATTGCTTGAATCATGCTGATCTTTCGCAAACCCCTTGAAGGCATCGAGCGGCCGCAGATGGAAGCCGATGTCGTCATCGTTGGCGGCGGGCCGGCGGGTATGGCCTGTGCGCTGCGGCTTTCCCAACTGATTGACGCCCACAACAAGCGTTACCCCGAAAATGCTCTCAGCAAAGAGAACATTTACGTCCTGGAAAAGGCGCGTGAGGTCGGCCAGCATTGTCTTTCGGGCGCGCTTCTGGACCCGCGCTCCATGGACGAACTGCTGCCCGGCTGGCGCGAGGAAGCGCCGCTGGACGCCGAAGTGTCGCATGACTCGGTCTACTTCCTGTCGCAAAACAATGCGTTCCGCTTTCCCATCACACCTCCGCCCATGCGCGATCACGGCAACTACGTGATCTCCATCAACCGCTTCGTGAAGTGGCTGGCTGAAAAGGTGGAGCAGGCGGGCATCACTGTCTTCACCGGCTTTGCCGGGTCGGAATTGCTATTCGATGGCGATCGCGTGATCGGGCTGCGCACGGATGATAAAGGTGTGGACAAGGAGAACCACCAGAAATCCAACTTTGAGCCCGGATATGACTTGAAGGCCAAGGTCACGGTGCTGGCCGAGGGCACGCGCGGATCGTTGACCAGGCAACTGATCGGACGCTTCGATCTGGACAAAAACCGTAATCCGCAGGTTTACGGTGTGGGCGTGAAGGAGTTGTGGGAGGTCCCGTCCGGGCGCGTCCGCAAAGGCGAGGTCATTTACACCGTAGGCTGGCCGTTGACGACCAGGGAGTACGGCGGCGCCTGGATCTACGGCTCGCGTGACAACCTGGTGTCGCTCGGCTACGTTACCGGACTGGAGTATGCCGATCCGCGTCTTGACCCGCATCGCGTTTTGCAGGAGTTCAAGAAGCACCCGTTCATCGCGCACCTGCTGGAAGGCGGGAAGATGATCCGCTATGGCGCCAAGTCGATGCCGATGGGTGGCTGGTACTCCATGCCGCCGTTAGGTGGAAATGGGTGGATGATCGTGGGCGACTCTGCCGGCTTCCTGAATTCGCAGCGGCAGAAAGGCATTCACCTGGCGCTCAAGAGCGGGATGCTGGCCGCTGAAACTGCGTTCGAAGCGCTGCTGGAAAATAATTTCGGTGAACACAAGCTTAAGCAGTTCAAAGAAAAGGTGGATGCCAGCTGGATCCGCGACGAGCTTTATGAGGTGCGAAATTTCCATCAGGCCTTTGAGAAGGGCCTGATTCACGCCCTGTTTCATGCCACGCTGCAACAGATTACCGGTGGGCGAGGATTACATGAAGTTTATCCCGCTCACGCGGGACACCTCAGACTGAAGCACCTGGATCAACTGCCGCCAGATGGAGGCGACCATGCGCGTTTGCTGGGTAGGGCCAAGGGCGATGGCAAGCTGACCTTCGACAAGCTAACCGACCTCTATCACTCGGGGACGAAACATGAGGAGGACCAGCCTTCACATCTGGTCATCCACGATACCAACATCTGCAATACGCGATGCGTGGTGGAGTTTGGCAACCCCTGCCAGAACTTTTGTCCGGCAAACGTCTATGAGATGGTGGAAGCCGCGGATGTCACCCATGGAAAGGCCATCCACCTGAACCCTTCCAACTGCGTCCACTGCAAGACCTGCGACATCATGGACCCCTACGAGATCATCACCTGGGTCCCGCCTGAGGGCGGCGGCGGACCGAACTATGATGGTATGTGATCGCCCTTCCGCAAACGATTGCGGAATTCTGTTCTTGTTGCAATATCAAGACTCTTATACCGTTTTGGCTAATAATGTGCCGAAAAGACTTGTATCAGGGCACGAGTTTCACAGGTTGCGGAAAAATGCACTTTGCGCAGCAAGATTTGTATCAGGGCATGACTTTCAGTCGTGCCGAGCGGACCTTTAGTCCGCGTTAATAGCTTTGAAAATAAATCACTTCCTTGCT
>DATDGH010000450.1:0-3517 GCA_036522215.1 Candidatus Angelobacter sp.
GCGGATTGGGCCTGCTTCGGCTCGGTCATGGTTGGTGCGGATTCCAGTGATGTGAATCACTATTCCGGTGGGATGTGAATCAACATCGGAGCGTAGCGACGCTGGCTTCTCTATCATCTGGTAACTGATTCACATCGTCAAGGAAAATGTTGAGCTGGGCACATCAGCAACATCATTTCGTCTCTCTGCTTTCTCCCTCTGCCTGAGCAAAGTTTGCACAGGCAGCCGGGCTTTGCGTTTTCAGCCACTGTGCCTCCAGTGGCTTCAGCCGGAACTCCAGGTAGCGGTAGTAGTCTGCCTCCACCTGGGTGTTCGCCACTTCCTCGATCGGGCCGCGGAAGTACTGCAGACTCGTAATTGGTCCGCTGACCTGGCTGTTGCACCATGATACGTGTTTGCGCGTGCACGCCAGCACGATAGCGCGCTCAATCTGTTCCAGCGGAACCTGCTCGGCCCATAGCGTGGCAGCCAGTTTCTCATCTGCCGCCGTGAAGGAGATCTTCACGCTTGGGCGTGCCGCCAGCAGCTTACGGATCTGCTGGACGTAGCCGGCCAGGTCGGCAGAGGCGGTTGGTGTCGCCATCTGGTGGTAAGGCCAGTAGGCGTCGCAGATTTCGATCTGTCCGCGACGATGCTGATTGAGGGCAGATTCGATATGGCAGACCCCATGCGTTTCGAGCTCGTCCAGATAGCTAACGATGGAGCGGCGGCTCTTATGTAGCCTCACCGTCAGATCGCGATCATTGACCGCCAAACGACCTGTCTCCCGATCCGCCTGCAAGCACAGATACACGAAGAGCTTGAAGGCACCATCGGAAAGCAAGGTCATCGCCTGCGTCATCTCCGGGCCGGCAGCGAACCAGCCGTGGGTATGCTTCAGCTTCATTTCCCTTCTCCTGCACCGCGCGCTTTCCGCATGGAACCGCCTTTCAGCGCCAGGCAGTAAGCGTTGTGTACCAGGCGATCCAAGATGCTGTCCGCCACCGTGGGATCGCCTACCTGAGCATGCCAGTTCGACACGGGCAACTGGCTGGTCAGAATGGTGGAGTGCAAGCCGTAGCGGTCGTCGCAGATCTCCAGAACATCCCGCCGTTCGGCGTCGCTCATCGGCGCCATGGCGAAATCGTCGATGACCAGGACATCAATGTGGGCCAGGCGCCGCAAGAGCCGGCCGAAACTGCCATCCGCATGGGCGACGGCCAGATCGCGAAACAACTGGGGTGTGCGCAGGTGCAGCGCGGTGAAACCGTCCCGGCATGCTTTATGGGCAAAGGCGCCGGCTAAGAACGACTTGCCTACGCCTGTGGGACCGCAGATGAGGAGATTGTGATGTTGTCGCACCCAATCGGAAGTGGCCAGACTGCGCACCTGAGCACGGTCCAACCCCCGTGGTTCGCGCCAATCGAAATCTTCCAGACAGGCATCGTGGCGGAGCTTGGCGTTGCACAAACGACGGGCCAGCGCCTTGTTTTGTTTCCAGGTCCACTGTTGGTCGACCAGTAAGCTGAGTCGTTCCTCGAAACTCAACTGGCTGGCGCCGGGGTCCGACATCTGCTGGCTCAGAGCATCGGCCATCCCGATCAGTTTCATGGCATGGAGTTTTTCAATCGTTGGTTGCATAAACATAGATTTCCTTTCTTCGGACAGATTGGGGTTACGACCGCGGCTGTGAACTGGAATCGAAGTAGCCGGCGCCGCGGATATTGGGGTGATGGATCGGCGGACACGACGGCGCCGTCTCCGGCAACGGCTGCCGGTCCAGGCCGCAGGCCAGGATGGACTTGATGCTGGGATACGAGCAGGCGTGCAAATGCAGGGCGCGCACAGCGGCGGCTTCCAGACGCTGCCCACTGTATGTCTTGCCCAAGCGGATCACGCCCAAACACGCGCGGTAGCCCGCTTCCGGGTGTGGTTTGGATGCCAGGATCGTCTCCACCACCTTGGCCGTTGCCGGGCCGGTGGTGGCAGCCCACTCAATGATGCGCGACGGCGTCCATTCCAGATGCGCCCGATGGGATTTCGGCCGGTGCCCATCCTGGGTGGTAGCTGCATAAGGAACTGTGCTGCGCGCATGACTGGCCACGCGCAGACCGCGATGAAAGATCTCCACGGCGCTGGCGGTCCAGCGGGCGTCCACCTGCTGCCCAATCAATTGGTAGGGCACGCTGTAGTAATGCCGCTCCAACTCCACGTGGTAATCGATGTTCACCCGCAGCGTCTTCCAGTCGCCAAAGCAGTACGGCTGGGCGGGAAGAGGTCGCAAGACGGGGCGATCCAGCTGGCAGAACAGATCCCAGCGGCTACCTTCACGTTTCTTGAAGGGCCGATGATTCAGTCGATCCCGCAGATCTGCGATGGCTTGGTTCAGAGCTCCTAGCTCGAAGAACGTCCGGTGACGCAGGGCGGCAATGATCCAGCGTTCGGCCAACAAAACCCCCTGTTCCACTTTTGCCTTATCTTTTGGTTTGGCTGGACGCGCTGGAATAATCGCGACGCCGTAGTGCTGAGCCATTTCGGAATACGTCTGATTCAACTCCGGCTCGTAACGGCAGGCACGGGTCACACCGGTTTTCCAGTTGTCTGGGACGACGATTTCCGGGCACGCCCCCAAGAACGCGAAGGCGCGCACATGCGAGCCGATCCAGTTCGGCAGATCGCGGCACAGGGTCGCTTCGGCATAGGTGTAGTTACTGGCACCCAATACGGCCACGAATAGATAGGCCGGTACGATTTCACCCGTCTGCTGATTGGTGAGGGAGATAGTGTCACCGGCGTGGTCCACGAACAACTTCTCGCCCGCGCGATGCTGCTGGCGCAGAACGATATCTTGTTTGTCCAGCCAGTCGCGGTAGAGCTGGCAATACCAACTGTAGCGATACCCTTCGGGGTGAACCTGGTGATACTCCTCCCAGAGCAGTTGCAGGGTGACGTGCTTGTGGGTGGTCAGTTCCCGATGCAGCGCTACAAAATCCAGTGGCGGTAGGCTCGCCCGCTCGGCGGGCGCCAGGGGAGACGGAAACAGACGCCGCTCCAGTTCCCCGTCGTCGATTTCTTCGGCCAGCGGCCAACTGATCCCCGCTCCCGCGGCCCGCTTCAAATAATGATGGACAGTACTCTGGCCAATGGCGCAACTACGGGCGATTTGGTGCTGATGCATCCCCAGGGATCTCAGCCGCAGCACCTCTTTGATCTTTCTCATGGACAACCTCGATTCCGGCAAGATAAGCCCTCCACTTTTCAGTGGAGGACTTCCTTCCGGCTGATTTGTCCAGCGTCGGATCGCCCGGCTTAATCCATCCTTAATAATTCCATTCCGGCAACCGAATCACGATTCCGGTGAAGGCGAATTTTTGATTCGCATCAGAACGGAACAGCGATTCGCATCGTACCGGAATCGCGATTCACATCCCACCGGAACGCTGATTCACATGGCCTGGAATCCGCAACGTAACCCTCCCGGTGACGCTGGCCTGCCCCGCTAGGCGCTGGCCAGCGGAGATTAGCAGCAGGACCGTTA
>DATDGH010000451.1:0-1676 GCA_036522215.1 Candidatus Angelobacter sp.
AGCCAGATATTTCGGACTACTGGCGATGACTGTCTTGAACTCCTTGTCGGCTTCCACAAAAGCTTCGTCCTTATTCTTGGCAATGCCCTCGTGGAGCAGCACAATTCCTCTATCCATATGCGCATCCGTCTGCGCCTCCGGTGTCTTTGTATCAGCAATCACTTCCTGAGCAGCGGCATCGGCGCTCTTGTAATCTCCGTTCTTCTCCCCAAGATCGATGATCTTCTTCTGGCAGGCAGCGCAATGCCCGCCATCCTGTTTATCCGCCTTCTTGAATGAATCGAGCGCCGCAATCTGTTTGTGATCCTTCAGCCATGCCAAACCCTCGGCATAGCTCTTTTGGGCTTTCGGATCTTTCGGCAGCCCCTGATCGGCGTTGGCATTTGTCTGACCAGATCCCGGAACCGGCAACAAGGCAATCAACACAACAAAAGGCAAAATAAATCGCACAGCAGCTTTCTCCCCCGCGAAAGCCTACATGCGCGTCGCTCTTCGGTTCAATGAAAAAGCGCGCCCAAAGGCGCGCTTTTCGAAATTCGGTAACCTGCTCTCTAGCTAAAGGGGAGGGCTGCGGCAGGTTGCTGATCACTTAGTTTCTCCTTACAGATGTGCGCGGCCTCCAGCGCTCGAATGTCCGAAAGACTCTGGGCCGCGCCCAGAACCTGAAAACAATGGTGGCAGATCGTTACTTTGACATGTCTGGATTGAACGCGAGCAGAAAGCAATTTCTGCGGAACCGCATGTGTAGTGGTGACGGTGGAAATCATGGCTCACACTCCAGCATTAGAGGGTTGACTGGGAGCATTACCCGCCAAGGGACTTGCAATTCGGCTCCGGAGAGTCGAATACGAAAAGGCCCGGGGATTACGCCAGTATTGCTATGCTTATCCGTTGAGATGCCCGGCTACGCGTGCCGGTTGCGTATCTGAATGAAGTTTTTGCCTATTTTGGGAAAAGGTCAATAATTTTTTTCACAATTTGTGGAAAAAACTTCCAAGAACGTCCACCTAATCAAAATTTGCAATCCTCCCGATAACCATATTTAGGGAGACGCCTATTTATGCCCGTTCTGCCGGAAAAACCATCCAGCATCCTCCTCGCCGATGCCGATTCCGCCTCAGCTGCCGCCCTTCAGTCCCTGCTCGAATCCTGGAACTATGACGTCGAGATAATGGCCGACGGAGCCGCCGCCTATAAGCGGCTGAACAGCCCCAATCCACCCGCACTCGCTATTGTGGACTACGAATTGCCCTCCATGAAAGGTTTCGAGATCATCTCCGAAACCCGCCGCCGTTCCCGCCAGCAAACCACCTGGCTCATGCTCATGTCCGCCGCCGCCGACCTCGAAAAAATCGAAATGGCCAACAAAGCCGGCGTCGATGACTTTCTCCTCAAGCCGGTCAACGAGATGGACCTCCTGGTCCGCCTCCGCACCGCAGAGCGCGTTCAGCACCTCTATCACGAACTGCAGGAGCAGATGGAAGCCGTCCGATTTCACGCCTCGCACGACAGCCTCACTGGCCTCTTCAACCGCGAAGCGATAATGCGCCTGCTTTTTCAGGAAACCGATCGGGTCCAGCGCATGCGCACTCCCCTCACTCTCATGGTCATCGACCTCGACCGCTTCGCAGAGGTCAACATTGAATTCGGCTATGGCACCGGAGATGCCGTCCTCC
>DATDGH010000452.1:0-5728 GCA_036522215.1 Candidatus Angelobacter sp.
AGAACGATTCTTTGCTTGGCTGCACAATTTTCGTCGTTTGGTTAACCGCTGGGAATACAAAGAATGCAACTTCCTCGGTATGCTACAGATCGCTTGCATCCTCATTCTCATGCGGAGGTATTTTTGAGATGGGTTCTAGAAGTTAGCTAAAGCAAGAGGCGCCATCACTCCGTTGGTGCTGAACCGCGGCGACTCGTGAGTGCCATTTGCAATGCTTTGTCAAAAAGCGGCTTGAATGCGGCTTTGAGCCACTCATGTTTTTGGACAAGCGCTGCTGCCGAGCGCCCGAACCTGAAATACAATGCCATTACAAGACGGCCCAGAAGAGATTTCTTGAACTCCGTATTGAGCCATGCACGCACCAGGTGAGTACGAGCGTCGCCTACTCCATAGATGGCTTCGGCAATCCAGCAAGACTTCGCAAAACCCGCACCTACCTGGCCGCCAGCTCCCGCCAGAGCGGGCAAAAATGTGTCCCAAAATCCCGGCGTCTTGGCGGCATTTACCGCATTGCCTCCTGCCGTCCCTGCCCCGCCCACGGACGACGAATACTCCCCACCATACATCCCCGGGATCTGGGCCAGCATGCCCTCCTGTGTCTCCATGCCATTTTCCAGCGCGGCAATGCGCGCATTCTCATCTGTAGCCAGCGTGTTGGCCACGTCCCTCCGGCCTTGCCGGTTCGCTTGTTCTGATGCCGCCACCATCTGCGGCGTACTGCCGCTTCCCGTACGGGTGGCCATATTGTTCAGATAATCCTCATACGAATTCTGCCCTCCGGAGTTGGCGCTTGTGGCCAGAGTGGTCATGTTCTTGCTGAATTCTCCGCCAGGCCGGAAGGTATTCCAGATGGAACTGCCGTATTGGCCGATAGCTTTTTGCGCGTTGGCGATAGCGGCGTTTTCGCCCGCCAGCGATGCCTGTGCATTGGCCTGGTCCTGCGCCGATTGTTGCGATTGCTGTTGTTCGACTTGCTTTGATTCTGAACGACCCATATGTTTACTCTCCGAGAGAATTTATGATCCTTGATTTTTGCATTGTGGTTGATGCGTACATAACTGACGCAATTTGGTAAGTTGGTAAGTTGGTAAGTTGGTGATTTGAAGATTGGCTCTTAACGGCGATTCGTGTTTATTTGCGTTGACTCGCGGCTAACTGAGAAAAGACGTTCCGCGCAAACCAAATCGCGGAACTACTCCCGCACTGCGGGATCATTCTGATAGAGGCATCGACTCCGTGCCGAAAGAAGAATCTAAATTGTCATTCGCATGCGTGGCAATCAGCGTCATCAGCCTGCCCCGCCTGTCCCGGCTGGCCGTGGAGCGTGCCGTTGGCGGTAGGCTTGCTGCCAGCAGAGCTGCGACCTCTGCGTATTCGGCGGTGAGAATGTTTTGCCGTTGCTTTTGCTCCTATTTAGCTAACTACTAAATACTAGGTACCGCCTTCCTGATATACTTCTTCGCATTCCGTGCCAGGGCAATCTCTTTATTAATATTAATAAGGAGGAAACGCATATGCGGACCCGTGCAACTTCAATTGCTCTTTTCGTTTGTGTCATCGCCGCTGTTATTCTGTGTACGGCCTTCTTCCCTCATCCAATCGTCGTGGTGGGCGACAAGGCTCGTCCCTTTTCGTCTCTCACCGCCGAGGAACGCGACAAGCTACCCGACAACACCCAGGTCACATTGAAGTCCCGAGGGGCTGTCTCACTCGGTGCGTTGCGCGCTCAGCATCGCGCAACTCTGGAGCGCTTCGCCAATGCCGCCTCCCTGGGAAAGGCAGTTGGCGGTAAAACGGTCATGATGGCACATGGCAATCAACCCACGGGCGCCTCCAACAGAGGCCTCAACAGGAATACGGAACTGGCATTTGCTCCTCCCCCCGATTCTGATCTGGTGCCCCTTAAGCCTCCGACCTATCAGGGATCCATTCCCAAAGATTATGTCGACTTCTGCGCCGCCGCCAAGGCCACCGCCTGCCTGTACATCCCGCCAAATACATACTTTGAGAACGCCTCCGCGACAGAGGGTCCCAATCATTTTGTTTGGTCGATCGATTATTTGATCAGCGATCCCGGAGTCTGCGCATACGACGGAGGCGTCCTTTTCAACGACACCTTTGAAGAAAGCACCTATTGTAGGTTCTATTATCCTTTTAACCTGACTATCAACTTCAAACCTACCGGTCCACTGCAAACAGGCGCTCACTGCCCTGCCCCGATAAACGATCCGCTAGACTATACGGTTGATCCCAAGGGCGCGGTCAAAATCGATTCCTCAAACCCAGGAGGCAAACACACACCCTCAACACCAAAGACCTGCATCGTCAAAGTCTGGATTACCAATCAAAAGCTTTTGAATCCTGGCGTCTTGGCTAAGCCCGGACGTTAGTCCGGGGTCCCCGACGCGCGCTTCGCGTGGCGGGGTGGGAGGCCGGGATGCGATCATCGACTATCACCGGAATCAGCCGTCATCAGGGGTAAGGTTTGCTTTTGCCAATTGCTAATTAATTGCTATTTGCCAGTTGCTGCTCTTAGTCTCCCAGGTCTCTAAAATCACAGCCAATCAACCGCAAATTCTTCCACAACCTCACCGGCGAGTATCGCGTAAACCTCGCTAATGCTTTGGCAAACCTCTCCGGCACCAGCCCCCATCCGCTCCTGAATCCCAGAGACTTGAACAGATGGCACTCCTCCGTCAGCTCTTTGGCCAGGGTCTTCATCACGTCCTCATCCCCGGTCATCAGACAGACTTCGGGGATAGCCTCCACATAGCGAAAGCCAACGATCTGGCCATTCTTCTCCGCCACGCGCAGGCGCATGATCGGTGGCCTGTAACGCCATCCCGGAGTTCCCGTCTCGCCCTCCTCCCAGAAGAGCTGCGGCCGGTCTACCCTCACCGAGCTCTCGGCAAAGCGTTCTTCTTGCTCGTCCCACAATTCCAGGATGCGTGGAAGATCAGCGCGAACAGCATCGCGCCATATGACTTTGTTCATTTGTTAACACCGTCCATAGCAACCATGAAAACGATCTATTTTGTTACGATTCTGAAAACCAGAAAATTACAGCGTTCTAATGACCACTGTAACCTTGCCAGCCGCAAGCAATATACGTAACGTGAAGCACATCGCTGAGTCCGACCCGCTCTGCTAGTTTCATAATAGGAATGGTGTTAACCAATGAGCGAATCGACCATAATCAATTCAACCTATGACTATCGCCTGGTGGCCCTGTCTGTCCTGATCGCCATCTTGGCTTCTTATACTGCGCTTGACCTTGCAGCTCATGTGTCCTCTGCGCGAGACAGATCGCGCCGGGCTTGGCTGATGGGCGGTGCTATTGCCATGGGTACTGGTATCTGGTCCATGCACTTTACCGGGATGCTGGCCTACCATCTGCCAGTGCCGGTTTTCTACCACGTTCCAACCGTGGCGCTGTCTCTGGTGGCAGCGATCGCTGCCTCTCTGATCGCGCTCTTTATCGTAAGCCGCTCGCGGATTGGCGTGCTGCATATCACCATTGGCAGCGTGCTCATGGCTGCCGGCATCGCTACCATGCACTATACCGGCATGGCCGCCATGCGGCTTCCTGCCATGCATCACTACGAAACTGGATTGGTAGTGGCTTCGGTCGGAGTCGCGTGGCTGGTTTCTCTGGCAGGCCTGGGATTGATGAAATTGAACCTGGTGCTGGGCACGGCAGGCGACGAAGGCTCCGAGAAACTGTTGAAGATCGTCTGTTCGATCACCATGGGCTTTGCCATTCCGGCAATGCATTACACTGCCATGGCGGCCGTCAGCTACACCCCCATGCACCAGACGCCCGATCTAACCTATGCTGTAGAGATTTCTGCGCTCGCCAATACTGGGATCATACTCATTACACTAGTCATGCTGGCATCGGTCTTTCTCATTCGCCGGTGGCCATCACTGGTTGGTTCTGCTCCGCTGCCGGTAAGCAAAAATCCAGCTCGTTCTTGACCGGACAGAACCGCATCGCGCCATATGACTTTGTTCATTTTGAGTTGAGCTTCCACCTGCTAGCTACTAGCTTATGCTCTGGCTTTTGGCCTTGGAGTGGATCTGCGGCAAGGCTTTTCCGATTCCATGGGATTGGTGTTAATTTTTGCGGCCAAAGGCCAAGAGCCAAAGAGCGATACTTCTGTTCCCTCTCGCCTGTTGCCTGCCTCTGGCCCGTTGCATGCTCCCTGTTCCCTGAACTAGTTACCTTCGTTATATGTAAGCAAGAATCGAGCGCCGATATGATTGAAGGTAATCAGTGCTCGCGACAAAAAGGAGAAGGAGCTTGCCCCTCCGATCAAGTTCGAAATTATTCCTGGCCAAAAGATTCCTTATGCTTGTGCTCTGCACCCTGGCGGTCCTGCCACAAGCAAACGCATACCAGAAACCGGGACAAGTCGAGATTAACGAAGCAGGGCGCAAGATTAAGAAGCGCGTCCCTCCCCAGTATCCTGAATTGGCTCTGCGGCTTCGCATACAGGGCGCCGCGCGAGTCGAATTCACGGTCACACCAGAAGGCGCAGTCAAGGACGTGCATGAACTTGGTGGACACCCCTTGCTGGTGGATGCCCTGGTCCAGGCTGTCAAACAGTGGAAATACGAGCCTGCCGCCAAGGAAACCCTGGTTGAGGTAAAAGCCATGTTCAGCCGGTCAGATTGATTTTCTGGCCGTTGGCTCTTATCCTTTGCCCCTTGGCTAAAACCAACACCTGAACCCACGGTCTTTTCAGCTGCGAATCCACCGAACGCGACCGGCGCAAGGACGCAGGCAAGAACGAACCATTTCTTAGATTTAGCCCGGAATCGGTCTCGGAGACCGGTGGAAGCCCCGGACATTGGTCCGGGGAAAATAGCAGTGTGAGAATGACGGCCTTTAGGCCCGGTGAATTCAGATTCAACAGCTTCCTTAAGCCTTGGCTGTTGATCCCTATTCCCTGTCACCTGTAACCTTTCACCTGTTCCACTTGTGCGTCGCATCGCTGCCATCCTCGGTTCCCTCATCTTCCTCGTCATCGCGCCAGGAACCGTTGCGGTCTATGTCCCCTGGAGAATCTCTCACTGGCGCTTCGAGCCTCCTCTGCTGGGCTTCTCCGCATTCCGCATAATCGGCTGGATATTGATAGCCGCCGGCCTGCCACTGCTGCTCGACTCCTTCGCCCGCTTCGCCATTCAAGGTCTGGGGACGCCCGCTCCCATCGCTCCGCCTCAGCATCTGGTAGTCACTGGCCTCTATCGCTACGTGCGCAACCCCATGTACGTCGCAGTATTGTCGTTGATCTTCGGTCAGGGACTGCTGTTCGGTAGCGTAAGAGTTCTGGAGTATGGAATTGCGGTCTGGCTGGGGTTCTTTCTCTTTGTCGTTCTCTACGAAGAACCAACATTACGCAGCAAATTCGGCGAAGAATACCGGGAATTCTGTGCCCACGTTCCCCGCTGGATTCCCCGCCTGAAGCCGTGGAAGAAGAAACTCTACCGCTGACCCACGCTGTGTTACCGTGGCCTCGCCTGTGACTCTTCTGTGATGTAGTTTATTCCGAAGCGAAGCGAGGAATCCCTACCCTCTTCCAAGCTGACTCGCAGTAGCCTCCGTTGTTCTGTTCTCATTCGCGCAAAGTCACAGATTTGTTCAATCCGGCCCTCCGGTGGCGGGGCTGGCCTGTGACTCTTTTTTAAGTCATTTTAGAATCAACAAATGCTTTTTTCGTCAAAA
>DATDGH010000453.1:0-7247 GCA_036522215.1 Candidatus Angelobacter sp.
ATGGCCACGCGCGCATCCGGCCGCACCTGCTTAATCAGTTTGGGCAGCAAGGCAAAGTGGTAGTCCTGCACCAGCAGGACCGGACGCTGGGTGTCACGCATCTCCTCCAGGACAGCTTGGGCGAATTTCTGGTTGACCTCCTGGTAGTACTCCCAATCTGAAACGCGGAAGGTCGGCCTGGTGTGGGCAATATGGCAAAGAGGCCAAAGCCCTTCATTGGCGAAGCCGTAATAGTAGCCGTCCTCTTCATCCTTGCTGAGCCACACCCGGCGCAGAGTGTACTTGGGGTCATCTGGTGGAACCGCCAGGTGATTATGGCGATCCACGGCTTCGCGGTCGCCGTCACCGCTGCCATGGGCGACCCAGGTTCCGTCACAAGCGCGCAGGATCGGTTCCAGAGCGGTGACCAATCCGCTGGCTGGAATTTGCAGCTTAAGTGTCTTGCCCTCCCTGGAATGCATGTACGGCTCGCGGTTGGAGACAACAAAGAGGCGGCTGGAATTCAGCTTGCTGCGCACATGAACGCTCAATCTCTCGGGCGTCCAGGTAGACTCTGCAGCTTCGCGCAGCCGCGCTTCCAGTTCCGCGGATTCGCGGGCCGCCGCCAGGCTCTCCACCAGCGTAGTTACCTCCTGCTTGAGGGGGGTGAACAGGTCATGTTCCGGAGCGTCGCGACCCACAGAGGCTTTGCCCGTCCGCAAGGCCCTCATCCATTGCACCGTCCGCGTGATTGGCCCTTCCAGGCTCCAGCGGATGATGAGCAAGGTGGTGATGGCGATGAGAAGGATTTCCACCGTAGTGCGGAGGAAAGTGCGGTACCAGAAACTCGCGCTCTGCACATTGATGTAGTCCGCGTCATGCACTACCACCAGCGTGCCGGCAAAGTTGTGATCGACGTTCAGGGCGACGGCATAGATTTCCACATAGGAAGAGTTGATCCAGCGGAACTCGCCGGTGCTGTTGCCGTCGATTTTAGACGGAGCAAAAGATGCGGGCAGAAAACGATTGGAGAGGCCGGGGGTTATGGCAATGGGCGTTTCGTGCTGGTCGTAGATCGCGATTCCAGCCAGGTGTTCCCGGTTTCCAAAGCGCTCCACCAGGTGTTGCAGGTTTCGGTAGGCGTGTTTTTCCAAAACCGGCTCAATGCTCTCTTGCAGGCTTTCTCCCAGAATCTGAGCCCGTCTCTGGAGGTCCTGCTGTAGCCCACGCTTTTGCGCCCGGAACTGAAAATAAGAAAACAGCACCGACACCAGCGTAAGGACGACAACCAGCGCGAAAATGAGCCGGAAACTCAGGCGCATGGGCACCGCCGGTTATTCGCGTGCAGGCAACTGGAGTTTTGTGTTGGAGTGTGCATCACGCTGCGCGCCGCTAACTTTCCTTTCTTTCCTGGCAATATCAGTTCGAGTGAAAGGTAGTGCTCTACAGAGGGCCCCGGGATGCGCAAAGTGGCGATACGGGTCAGATACTAGGATGCCAATTAGCTCAGGACGGTTGCCAAGCATCGGATATCGGTGCGTCGGTGCCGCAAACAAAATCAAAAGGCACGGCCACGGCCGTGCCTTTGAATGAATTGTGCGGATTCCCTTACCGCAGTCCGGTTCTGACCTCAGAATCTGCGGAGCGGGGTTGAATGATTTCGTATTGCTTGATCTTGTAGAGAAGCGCCTTGTAGCTGATGTTCAGCCGCATGGCTGCGAGCTTGCGGTTCCAATTGGTGGCGATGAGGGCCTCTTCGATGGCCTTCAATTCTGTTTTGTCTTTCAGACTGCGCACCAGCGATTTCAGGCCAAATTCAGCCCCATTGCCGTTCATTCCGTCGCCGCCATTCATCGCGTTCAAGCCTTTGGCCTTGGATGCCAATTCAGAGATGGCCAGACCTTCATCCTGAAGCACCATATAACGTTTCACAAAATTTCCCAGCTCGCGCAGATTACCGGGCCAGTGATACTGCAAGCAGGCATTGATCAGCTTTTCCGAGTAGCCGATGCAGGGATGAGCATATTTCTGCGAGAACTGGTTCATGAAGTGCTTGAACAACAGAGGAATCTCTTCCCTGCGCTCCCGCAACGGAGGAATGCTCACGGTAAAGGCATTGAGGCGGTAGTAAAGGTCTTCGCGGAAGGTCTTGTCAGCGATGGCCTTCTGCACTTCAACGTTAGTAGCTGCAAGCACGCGGAAATCGGCGGAGATGCTGGACCGGCTGCCCAGACGGGAGAACTGGCCGTCCTGGAGCACGTGCAATAGTTTGGCCTGGAGCACCGGACTCATCTCACCAATTTCGTCCAGCAGGATGGTACCTTTGTTGCAAAGTTCGAATTTGCCCGGCTTGGGCCGCGTAGCGCCAGTGAAGGCGCCCTGCTCATATCCAAAAAGTTCGCTTTCAAGCAGGTCGACGGGCAGCGCTGCGCAGTTCACCTTGAGCAACGGGTTGCGTGAGCGATTGGACAACTTATGAATCAATCGGGCCAGGATCTCTTTGCCTACTCCGCTCTCGCCGAGAAGCAGGACGGGCACATCTACTTTAGCCACGAGTGAAATCTGGGAACGGATCTGGCGCATCGCCGGACTGGCTGCCAGGAAGAAAAGGTCATTTTCCAGGCTCTCAAAATGTTCTGGTCCTTCAGTTGCCAGCGCCGGGCTGCTTTCTTCCGGGGTCACCGGGGATTGCTCTGCGGCCAAAGAGCGCTTCAGGATTGCATCCAACTCCGATTTGTAGAATGGCTTGGTCATGTAGTCGAGAGCGCCCATCTTGATGGCCTGGACTACGGTGCTGGTTTCGCTGACGCAGGAGCACACAACAATTCTCTGTTCCGGACGAATCTTTTTGCAGGCCTGGATGGTTTGTAATCCATCCATGCGCGGCATGGCCATATCGAGAAGGATGAGATCGACAGGGGGATGGGCCTCAAGCCGCCTGACGGCCTCTTCGCCGCTGGTTGCGGTTTCTACTGCATACTGGTCCATCTCCAAAAGGGTCCTGGTGTACTGGAGCATACTTGGTTCATCGTCAACCACAAGGATGCTGGGACGACGCGCAACCGCAGACTGAGTGCTCATAAGTGTTCCTGTGTTCCTCGAAGGGGCAACAGCACAGAAAAAGTGCTGCCCCGTCCAACTTCGCTTTCTACCCAAATTTTTCCGCCGTGGGCTTCCACCAAGCGGCGGGCAATGGCCAATCCAAGGCCCATGCCGCTGGCCTTCTCTGGCTGCACGCGTAAAAATTCGTTAAAAATTTCAAAATGGTATTCCGGTGGAATGCCAGGACCGTTATCAGTGACGGAGATTCTTACGGAATTGTATTTGCAGGCCTTGCGCTGCCGCCGTTCCTGGGGGACAGAGTCGTCCTGCACCGGACTCCGGCGCTCCCACAAATGAGCCTCAGTTTTCACAACCACACATCCGCCCTTGGGCGAGAATTTGAGGGCATTCTCCAGAAGGTTGGAGATGATATGTTGAAGCTTCATGGGATCAAACTGGAAAGCGGGCAGGGTGGTGTCCGGCACAAATCTGGAGATCATGCCTCGCTGTTCAAACGGGACCGCCCAGTGTTCCAGCACCTCGGCGAGGCATTCATTCACGTTGCCCAGCTCACTGCTCAACTGAAACTTTCCCGACTCCAGCGCGCTGAAAGTCAGGAACATGTGAATGAATTTCTGCAAGCGGCTGGCGTTCTGCTGCATTTCCCCCAGCACAGTCTTCTGAGCTTCATTGAGCGGACCAAGGCTTTCACCAAGAAGCAGGTCGGTGTAGCCGCTCATGACGGAAAGAGGTGTTTTAAGCTCGTGCGCGGCGGAAGCCAAGGCAAGAGTTCGGCGGAAGACTTCTCTCTTCAGCCAGTCGTCCAGGAGACGAGGAATAGCTTCCGGATTTGCCTGAGGCAACTCAGGCATAATTGATGACGCTGTTTTTTCCAAAGTGGCACCCGTCCGAACGAGATCCAGCTCCGCAGTTGCTGTCGCGGCCAGGCGGCAGACTGAGGCTCGTCGTCACAAATGGTCAATTGCGCCAAACCCGGGGGAAGGGTCTGATTTTTAATTTGGGAACCCGGTACATCTATCTTTCCTGAGCCTGGACGGCGTTCTGTTGAACACCGCTTGGAAGCCCTACTGGCGCCTGAGTAAAAAAGGCGCCCCAATTAGGGGGAGTGCTTTAATAACTTAGTGTTACGATTTGCCAACAAACTTACACCTTTTTTGCGCCTTTGTCGAGACATTTTTTGCCTAACCTAATCTTACCCATGCCCCCAGTCCGAGAGGGTTAAGCTATTGTAAAAATTGGATGAAAAGCTCATGCGCGCTAAGGGTTTCACCGTATGATTCCGCAGTTTTCCCAGTCGGCGCGCGGCAATTTATTACAATTCTCTAATCTTCTGACAAGTGCTCTTAGATTCGGATTTTAGCCCCCGTTTTCTGCACTTGGACTATCCGGCAATCTATTTGTAAAGGCGGGAAATGAGATGATTTGGGACCAGAAGGTACTTACCTAGGATCGAGGAGCCCCTGCAGAGAGGCATCAGAACGTTCAGCCTCCAGGAAGTCAAATCGCTGAATGGCTGCAGCCATGCCCTGCTGTCCACTGAGGCTGTCTTGTTCTACTCGGAGAACTCTGGCGCGGCAAGCTACCCTTACAGGCGTGACTGCAAATTCATAAGGAAGAGTCATGAGCAGTTCGATCTCCTGATGTTCGTTCAAAGTGAGGTTGGCATAGAAGAAGACGCCGTTGGCGCTGATGTCGCGGGTCTTCCCGTTAACTTTCAAGCCAGTGCCTGGCAGCACAAGCGTTACCGGTACCTGTAACGTGAACCGATGGGAAATACGCCGGTCTGGGATCAAGCTCCAGTTCCTCCTAGTAGCAACCAGCTTTCGGAACCAGGCTTCTCCGTTTGAAAGGGGCATACTAAACCGGGGGAAGCCCTGACTACGTGCGTGATTTGTTGCATTTATCCAACCTGTAAACGCTGTCCTGTATCTCGTTGAAAACAAAGTAACACTACAACTTTTCCAGTACCGGACAGTGTACTTAGGTTCCTTCTAAGTGAATGATATTGCAGCTTTACTAAAAACCGTAAATTCATCGCCTAGTTTGTTCTGAAAAATGGAACAAGGAAAACGTCTTCACAGTGTGAAAATGTTTTCCTATTCCGGGTGGTGTCTGAGCCCACGATCGGCGTCCGCCGACTTCTTCAGGGACCTAGTTTTACCTCTTTAAAATGAGAAGATTACGCCGATTTTGGTGGGATCTTTCCTATCTGGCCGGGCGCTCAGATGGGTTGGCTCTCAGAGTGCATTTGTTTGCTGCGACTACCGAGAGACAAAAAGTGTTTGAGAACCGAAGCAAATCCGGCGGCATTCTGTACAACGGATCGCACTCCGCGGTGGACAACGGCAACTTTCCTCCCGACGAGGTAATTTTCGGGAAATCACCTGACATGGCTGCCGTTCGCAAAACGCTCTCCAAGGTGGCCGAAACCAGCATCCCGGTACTGATGACGGGAGAGAGCGGAACGGGCAAAGAAGTGATTGCCCGATTGCTCCATCACCATTCCCTAGTTTCCACAAAGCCCTTTGTGCAAGTCAACTGCGCAGCCATACCGGCAACTCTGCTGGAAAGCGAGTTGTTTGGGTATGAAAAGGGATCGTTTACCGGCGCAGTGGGTTCCAAGCCGGGAAGGGTTGAGTTGGCCAACTCAGGCACACTTTTTCTGGACGAAATCGGCGAACTGGATCCCGGCACACAGGCGAAATTATTGCAGGTCCTGCAAGATGGGCAGTTCAGCCGCATCGGCGGACAAGAGGACAAGCGGGTCAACGTTCGTTTTATCTTCGCCACGAATCGCGATCTGGAAGAAGAGATCGCGGTCGGCAACTTCCGGGAAGATCTGTTTTACCGAATCAACGTTGTGAATGTTCACTTGCCTCCCTTGCGTGAGCGTCTGGAGGACATTCCAGCTCTGTGCACCTACTTCATCGACCGGCACAACGAGAAATTCAATTGCCGTGCGACGCCGCTTTCCGACCACTGCATCGGCTCGCTCCAGGATTACCACTGGCCGGGCAACATCCGCCAACTGGAAAACCTGACGAAGCGATACGTGATTCTGGGCTCGGAAGAGGCCATTCTTTCCGAATTGCGCGATCGCGAAGCCGATGTTTTCAAATTCATCATTCCTCCCCACGGAGAGGTATCGCTGAAGCAGATCACGCGGCAGGCGGTGCGCCAGGTGGAGCGCAAAGTGATTTTGAAGATGGTGGAGGCCAGCAACTGGAACCGCAAGAGGGCGGCGAAGCGCCTGAATATCAGCTATCGGGCCCTGCTTTACAAGTTGAAGGAAGCAGGAGTGCCGTCAGAGCGCAGAAAAGCGCAGGCCAAGAAGCTACTGCTCGAAACTCCGCCGGCAGGTACTCCCCCTGAGCTGACAAAAATCGCGGGAGAAACACTCTAAGGGCAGATTGGTAAATTGAGTAATTTGTAGTCGGGTTATTTGAAAAGCATGCCTAAGGCACAACAACTCGTTTCCGTCGTGGTACCCATCTTCAATGAGGAGGATGGAATAGGCCTCCTGCGCGAGAAGCTGCTCAAATTAAAAGGTCTGCTTGAAAACAGCTATCGCCTGGAATTCATTTTCGTAGATGACGGAAGCCGTGATGGCACGGTGAAGCGATTGAAACAGCAATTTGCCGAGACCGGTGTGCCGTTTCAAATTGTTGAGCATGGCAGAAACAGAGGCGTAGGGGCGGCATTCCGCAGTGGCTTTCAGGTTTGTGGGGGAAAGCTCATCTGCACCATTGATGCTGATTGTACCTACTCGCCGGAAGGGCTCAAGTGGCTTCTGGCGGCGCTGGAGTCCACCGGGGCCGATGTTGCTGTTGCCTCTCCCTATCATCCGGATGGCGGCGTAGAAGGTGTGCCATGGTGGCGGCTGGCGCTCAGCCGGAGATGTTCAGCACTGTACCGCTGGGCTTCACCGCTGAAGCTGTACACCTACACCAGTATCTTTCGTGCTTATCGCAGTGAAGTCATCAAGAACGTGAGTTTCACGTCGGATGGCTTCGTCTCAGCGGCAGAAATATTGCTGGCCGCAGGCCGCCAGGGCTACAGAGTTACAGAAGTGCCAATGGTTTTGCGGGCGCGCTCCATTGGCCGCAGCAAGATGAAGGTGCTGCGCACGATCATCTCACACGTGCGAACGCTCAGCAGGTTTGTAGCAGGCAGCAGTCCCGCAGGAAAATCCGGTCCTCCCTCCC
>DATDGH010000454.1:0-5056 GCA_036522215.1 Candidatus Angelobacter sp.
GCCGCAGCGCGTTCGTACAAGTTGTCACCCGCCCGAAAAAGGAAGGTCAATCTCTGTACAACTATCGTTTTTTTTGAAGGTTGGGACGAACCGTGGAAGATTCCTAGTTTTTTTAAAAAGCCTCTTACCCGCTTGCCACGCAAAGCCACCTACCGTTATGACGGCAGACGCATCGCCGATGGCAGTCCAGAAATCCATTGCCATCTATTTTACTCTCATTTTCAAAATAACAATTTATGTCAAATCTCAGATTTAAGTCCTTTTGAAATCTCTCAACGCTGCCATTCAACGGTATTGGGTGAGACGTTCTGGAGGTAAATTCGCTCCTTGATAAATTTCTCAAACATGCAAAACCTCGAAGCATGGGGTCAGGAGAAGTCCTGAAATCCCGTAAATTCAAGGTATGTGTTTGATTTTTAAGGTTTTGGTGGGCGGTGCAGGAATTGAACCTGCGACCTCATGCGTGTCGAGCATGCGCTCTAGCCATCTGAGCTAACCGCCCAAGAAGTCTTTTCATTTTATCATCACACGAGCCGAGGCCGGCCACGTTCCACTCCGGCTTCTTGCTCTTGATTTTCTGGTCTTTTAATTCGCGCTGCTCGCGTTCATTCGCGGCTAATTCAGTTTTTCAGGATTTTGGGCGCTTCAAATAGAAAGTTGAGAAACCTGCCGAATTCAGCGTGACAGAAACCAGGTCCCAGCCTCCCAGGCCCATGGCGTTCAGTTGTTGAAGGTCCGTGGTGTTTCCAATAGACGTGGATTCATTATCGACAGCGGTGAGGACATTTCCACGGGTCTCGAACTTTCTGTACTCCCAAATCTGCATATGTCTCTCCTCAGACCAATATCATAAGCGCATTGGTTTAATTCCTGGGCCGCCCCACAGTCTTCCTTGATCAATCAGGCTATAGCCTTTTCACGATTAACGTAAACCGATTTCTTTAACCAACGCATCGAGGTGTTGGGTGTTTCTTCCGATGACCGGGGCCCCGACGCGCGTTTCGCGTGGCGGGGTGGGGGTGACCCGATGCACCGATGCACCGATGACCCTATTGCTAATCTTATAACAACATATTAAGTATGTAAATTATAGTTGACAACATATAGTAAGCTGTGTTCTACTGAACAGTGGGCCCCAAGGGGCTGCAGTTGATGTATTGATCTTTGAAAACTGAATATTGAGCCGTTTTGCGGAGCGTGCCGCAGGCCCCGGCGTGCCGTGGGAGCGAGGTGAAGCCGAGCGGGAGTATCGGGGCCCCGGTGCACCCGGTTTTGGTGCGCTGGGGTGAGAATCCGCAGGCGAAATCCCGCCCTGCGCGGATTGAGGCGTTTAGAAGGCGTGATCCCGCCCGGCGGGAGGGAGCCTTCTGCCGAAATCCCGGCTGGCCGTGGATCGCGGATCGTGGATCGAGCCCTTCGGCGATCTCCAGTCCGGTAGGACACCCAGGGATGTGCCCGGCGCTTGCGATGAACGCACCCTGCGGAGCCGAAGGCGCCACGGCAGGCGCATGCGCCGCCTCCTGAGGTTTTGATCGCTTTTCCCATGCAAGACGGATGAAAAAAAGCATCTGCAACAACGATCTGTGTGTTTTCAATAATTTGCGCAGATGAAGAAGATGAGAGAGTTTGATCCGCAACAACTATGTGCTTAATTTTCAGTCACATGCGCGGATGCTCGGATAGAGCATACATTTTCTGCAAATTGCACCTTTTAGTGTGCATATTGATTGATAATTGCACCCCGATCAGTGCAGTTGCATTCCGGTTTCTGTAAATCAATTGCTCGCTGCCACTGGACTGGTGCGCAGGGTGATCTGCTCGTCGTCGTTGGCGTGCACTTTATCGAAGAATGATTTCAACGAAGGATACTCTTTCAACGGAAAACTCATGCCATTGATGGCGAAGTCTCGGGTCAAATCCAGGACGTTCCCGCTGGCGGCGCGCTGAACCTTGCACATGGCAAACTCCACCTTGGCCGTCTCGCTTTGTGGAAGGTTCTCCACCTGCACGTCTGCCGGCAAGGTAACCTGTAGCCGGTCCACCACCCGATAAGGATAGTCGAAATAAACAGGTGTTCGTCGCTCGGACTGGGTGAAGATCTGACGCTTGCCGGCGCGGAATAGCTCTGTGGGGAGCAGCAGCCGCTTGCCCGTGATGGCGGCAAAGCCCGGTAGTTCCACGTTCAGTAACGCCCTTAATGGCTTGTCCGGTTCGTCCCACCCGGTGAGACTTTCCAGCTTCACCACGGCGGAGCCGGGCAGCAACAATTTAAGTTCATCTTCCGCCGCCTTCTTGCGCCCCGCTTCATCCGTCTGAGCACCGTTGATGCGGCGCTCAAGCGCATCTTGTCCCGCCCACAGCAGCACAATCTTGCCTTTCAAGCTTCCGTCCCGGTCCAGTTTAAGCTCTCCTATTCGCTGGGTAAGGGCCTGAGCATAGGTGGGGGCAGGGGTCTCTGATAACTCAGTTCCGCCGCCGGGCTTTTGCCGAACTCCGTGGACAGCGGTCCGTTGCCATGCCAGCAATCCAAACGGGCAGAGACGAGTGCCTGGATCAAGAAAGATTTCCTTTCCGTCCGGCATGCTGACAATGGCTACCTCAGAATCCAACTGGTCCCAGTCGGGAATACCGGGTTGAAAAAATGTTTCTTCCCGCGAGGCAATCCGCATCACCTGTGCAGGTAGATTCACCGAGCGCGCCATGGCCACAAACAGCCGGGTGAGGTCATCGTGGGTCCCGCTCTTTTGCGACAGCACCTGTTCCGCGGAGCTGTTGGCTTTTCGGTTGTCTGCCAGCACTTCCAGAAAATCCTGGTCCTGAGGCGACAGGTTGGTCAACACCTGAACGGCGGCATAGATTTTTCGCAGTTTTTGCTCCGGCGCATCCGCGCCACTGGCAGCCTGCTGCGCGGCCTGCGCTACCGCCGACGAGTGACCAACAAACTTTTCCACCTCTTTGTCCCAATATTTACCCTGTTCTTTCCAGAACTCCTCCTGCTTCATCATTTTGCGATTGCCATAGTAGAACAGCACCCGCATCTTCATCATTTCCGCTGGAGGAGAAAATTCCTCTTCCTCGTAGGCGGGAACGTTTGTCATCTCCAGCTCGTCTTTGCCGGAATTGTTTTTGACATTGACGCCCTTGGGCAGGCCTACCTCCACGTAATAGAGTCCGTCAGCCGTGTTGCCATGGCCGATATCGATTTCATGGTTGTCCATGGAAACCGGGGTATAGGAGAATTTAATGCGTTTTTGCATCAGGTTCTGCTGCAGGATCCAGCGTGCCGGAACAACGTAGTTGTCGCTCCAGATGACGGTATAGCGCCATTCGATGATGCTGCCAACCTGTACGTTGGGAAAAGTGAAGGCCTTCACCTTCACCTTTAAGCCATGCCCTTTAATCAGAGTTTTGTCGAATACTTCTCCGGAAAAGTTAGTGATGTGGCCGTCCGGAGAAATAGTTCTGGCTTTCAACTCCAAAACCTGCGTGCCGAAGTGGTTTCTGGCGTGATATTGAATTTCTACATCGGCATAACGTTTGCCTTTTTCCGTAAGAATCTTGTAGCGCCAGTACTCGTGACTGTCTTTCTTGACGTCGTTCGAGATCGATTCATGGTAAAGAATAATGGCTTCCGCGTTGCTGGCCTGCTCGCTGGTCAGCTTCAGATCTTCCTGGGTAATCGGCTGCCAATCGTCCAGGGCAAACAGGGAAGGAGATGCAAACAACAGAGCAACGGCAAGAATACCCAGGATGCGCAAAAGGACACCTCGCTTAAGCAGGACAACCGATTTTAGGACGAAGGGTATAACATCCGCCCTGCCCAATCAATATATTTACTCAAGCGCCTCTAAACACAGGCATTCCGCGTTCCCGCGTGGTTCATCGTTAGCGCCATGACGTCTGCTGCTTCGGCCGCAAAGCCGCTTCACATCTGCCCAGTTGACGCGCTCTGCGTTTCCATCCGACAATGGTAGATTCGAGGTGCTTATGCTGGCTTATCTGTACGTGCTCCTGGCAGTTGCTGTGCGCCTTCTCAGTGGACTTGGATACGTGGGAACCATGGGTTTCGTGCCCTTGGAGGCCTCGCTGCTTTTCTTCGGTTCACGCATGCCACGTAAGCATTTTCTTCCGCCGCTGGCGTTGCTCATTGTCACAGACATCTACCTGACGACGCAAAGCTACGGGTTGAAACTGAATTGGGAACAGGGATTTATTTGGGCTTTCTACGTGGGAGTTTTCTTCGCGGGCTCGCTGCTCAAGAACCGCGTTAAACCGCTCTCTGTAGTTGTGGCGGCGCTGGCGTCGGCAACCGGATTTTTCATCATCAGCGACTTCGGCGTGTGGTTGGGGACCGGGCTGTATCCACACACCTGGTCTGGATTGGCAGCCTGCTACGTTGCGGCGCTGCCGTTTTTCGGTAAAGGAATCCTCTCCAACTTGCTGTTTTCCGCAATCTTCTTCGGATTGCCGGCCTGGTATGCGCGTCTCAACCGCTCGGAGGCCGTCAACAAGGCAGCAGCCTGAAGAAGAACTTCGTAAGTGAGTAAGTTGGTCGTTTGAAAATCAAGGGCCCGGCGCTTCCGCACCAGGCGCTTATTGTGGCGAACTCTTCTCCATTTCCTTTTTCACGGCGGCTGCCGGTTCGCGAAACATGCGATAGATGAAATAGAACACTGCCAGAATCACCACTCCAATCAGCAACGCAATCCAGGGATGTTTGGTAAACAGATCTTTGCTGGCATCGATGATCTGCTGGCCAAAAATGATAGTCAGGACAGAGAGAATTCCGAACCGCAGCATTCGTCCGCAAAGGATGGCCAGCACAAACTGCCGTACCTTCATCTCGAATACTCCGGCGGACAAGACCAGCAGCTTAAAAGGAGTTGGCGGGGGAAGCATGGCAGGAATCATGATGGCCAGGAACTCCCGCCTTTCAAAGCGGTCGCGGATGCGCTCCAGCCGGGCTTTGTCGATGCGCTTGAGCAGAAACAGTTCGCCTCCCGCGCGGCCCACCCAATAGGGAACCATGCTGCCCAGTGCCGAGCCCAGGGAAGCC
>DATDGH010000455.1:0-1911 GCA_036522215.1 Candidatus Angelobacter sp.
ACTGCGTTTCCCGCGCTGCTGCCCCCGTCTGTCTTGACAACGACCGTTGTCGTCATACACGGGACAGCAGAACGTCTAGGGTTAAGGGGTGCATCGACGAGGCCAACATTGGGGCAGCGACACCATCTTTCCGTAACTGAATGGTACTTGCGGGCCCCGGCGCTTTAGCGTTTGGGTAGGGAGAGCAACGACCAGGCCAACATTGGGGCAGCGACGCCATCTTTCCGTAACTGAATGGTACTTCGGGGACCCCGGCGCTCTAATCGCGCAGGCTTTACCGGCACTGCGGGACACTATTCGTCAGATTAGGCTGTTTCGGGGAATTCCAACCGTGAATCCGAACCCACCGATGCAAACAAGAATGTGTTACCCCGCCCAGTTAAATGATGCCGGGTGGCAGGTGCTGCCCACTGAGGGAGGGACCGGCACCTGGGCCTGGGGCGGCGGGGTGGCCCAGGGTTTGTTGGTGAAGTCGAAGAAGTCCAGAAGGCTGGGTTGCGCCGCGTCGCGTTTGGTTAGAGCCGGCAGATTGAATCTTTCCTCCAAGAAGTGGAGTACTGCCGTGTGGTCCATGGCGGTGTGTCCCACGTAGTGTCTGCGGGCAAATGGGGAGACGATCATGTTGGGCACACGGAAGCCAAGCTGGGCGGCAAAGCCGGATTGGGCGGCTGCGTCGTTGGAGTGCGCGCCGGGGTCGTCCGGGCGGAGATCGCAATGGTTGGTAAAGACACCGGCTGTCTGCGGCAGGCAGGGCAGGAAGGCGTCAGGGTTTACGGCAATCGGGCTGATATCGCCTTCCACGCCGGCCAGAGAGGCACTGGTGTTTTTGTTGGTCTGCCCAGGCACCGGCGGAACGTGATCGTAGGGTCCTCCGCCTTCATCGAAGGAAAGGAAGAATACGGAGTCACTCCACGAGGGGCTGGACATGAGCTGATTGATGATGGTAGCGACCTCCTGCTGGCCTTTGAGAATTGACTGGCCCGAGCCGGGATGTTCGTCGTCCGTGCCGAAATTGGGCTCGATATAGGCGAACTGAGGAAGAGTTCCGTTCTGAGCGTCAGTGAAGTATTGGCTCAGGGGCGCAATATGGGTCGCATCCACCACCAGCGTGCCGCTGGAATTCCTGAAGATGAAATTATTGCTGTAGGTAAAGTACTTGAAAGCGGTGGAGGGACTTCCGTCCGCATCCGTATGCGCGTAATAGATCTTCCAGGAAATGTGATTGTTATCCAGCAATTGGAAAATGGTTTCCGCGGCTAGTTGCGGAGCGTGGTCATCCACGCCAGGATCAAAGACATAGCCTTGCGAGGTGCCGCCGGAGATGATTGCGAGGCGGTTGGGCACGGTCTTGCTTGAGACGGGCGAAAACCAGCGGTCAGAGAGCGTGAACTGTGACGCCATGAAGTAGTAGTAGTTCAGCTCGGGATTGGTGTTGGTAGCGTCCATGTCTGCGTAGAAGCCCATGGCGCGCTGCCCGGTCAGATCAGTAAATTGCCCGCTTCCAGAGCCGGACTTGGCGAAATTTTCGGCCGTGTGCACGAACCCATCCATGGCGATGGAACGCTGTGGGGTGAAGTTGTAGCGGCTCACATCGCCATAACTCTCCAACCATGCGGAACTCATGTCGTCGAGGCAGGTACTGGTGGCATGGAAGAGGCTGAAGGACGCGCCTTCGTCATCCTGATTGCTGATGGTGGAGAGCTTGTCATCAATGCCATCAACGTCATACTCCTTGCCATCATCGCCAACGCTGAAGCCGTGGGTCTTGCGGTAGGGATTCAGCATGCCGAAATAGGAGTCAAAGCTGCGGTTCTCCTGCAGCATGAAGATCACATGGTTTACAGCGGTAATGCCGCCGGAGCCAACGGTGATGGTGGTTGAGGCCGTGGCTTTGGCGCCGCTGGAAGCGGT
>DATDGH010000456.1:0-5014 GCA_036522215.1 Candidatus Angelobacter sp.
TCGACTCCAGTTTCTCTTACGGGCTCAAGGTAAACGGAAACTTCGAAATTGTAAGCGAAACCGGATCCATTGCCGCCAGCATCACGCGGAGTGCCAATGAAAACGTCAACTCCTTCGATGCCCACTGCTTTACCAACCAACGCTGCATCGAGGTAGTCCCTACCATTAACTTTATTCCAGGAGTTGCATCAACCAATACCCCTTCCGTCACCGCCGTTTCGCCAATCCCCGGCCTGGAAAGCAACAATCCGAACCCTTTCGGCCTTAGTTTCACAACCAATCTCACCTCCTTCGCCTTCAACCCTGGAGATGCGGTTCTTTCATCAGCGATTTTTCTATATACCGTTGCTCCGCAAGTGCCGCTCCCGCCTTTAGCCAAGCTCACTTACGAGAACATTGACGTACCGGGATCGCTTGCGACCCAGGTGGAAGGGTTGAATAACCATGGCGACACTGTCGGGGTATTTCGTGATAGCACGGGAGTTGTACACGCCTACATGTCCGGTGAAGACGGCCTCCAGATCATTGCGTTTCCCAATGCGGTATCAACTCAAGCCTTCGGGATCAACAACGACGGCGACATCGTAGGCAGTTACATAGACTCCCATCGTGTTCGCCATGGTTTCCTGCTCCACGAAGGCGTCTTCAGTACGGTTGATTTCCCCGGTTCAATCCTTACCATCGCCACCGGCATTAATGAACACGGCGACATTGCCGGCTTCTACAATGCGCCCAACCGCACGACACACGGCTTCGTCCTGGATGACAACGGTTTTCGCACGGTGGACGAGCCTAACCAGCGGCCATTCGGGCCTACCGAGGTGATAGGCATCAATGATCGCGGTGATCTCTCAGGACTCTTTTTTGATAATCAGGTCAGCGAACACGGCTTCCTGTTTTCGGAAGACTCCTTCCAACAGATTGATGTGCCGGGAGGATTTCAGGTATTTGCTGAGGGCTTGAACAATCGCGATAGCCTGGTGGGTGGGTATGTGGACCTGCATTTGTTCTCTCATGGATTCCGGCTCGAGCGGAATTCATTCAGAACGGTAGATTTCCCTGGCTCCAACGGAACATTCCCCGTAGGCATCAATTCCCGCGGACAAATTGTCGGGCAGTACTTCGACAGCGCTCAAAAGCTCCACAGCTTCCTGGCACAAAAACACGATGACGATGATGGCTCGGCGGAGAGAGATCCCGATGATACTTCGAACCAACCGGTTATGACGCCGTCGTGTACAGAGCAAGACCGCATCGAAAATGGAGTCAACATAAAGAACCCAAGTTCGTGCGATACAGACAACTGAAGCAAACCGAAACAGGTCGCCTGCGGGCGGCCTGTTTCTCTCTGTCACTTCATGTAGAACGCTTCCGGCGCTGGCCTATACACCCGGATCATCCACAACGGGCGGCGCAGATTGTCGGGGCCGGGGGCAGGGCGGGTCATCTGCAACCAGCGGCAATACTCTTCATGGGCTTTGTTGGTGTCTACGAAGACATCGCCATAGCGATCTTCAGCGCCTGCTCTGGTCACCATGACTTTCTGATGCCAGCAGTGCTGCCCGCTGATGGGATCAGGCTGAACGGGAAAGATCAGATTCTGGTGGACTCCGGCGTCTTCCCAGTGGACGCGAGACGAATCCGGATCGTTGCTGGCAAAAGGACGGATGCCGTGAATCTGGCGCATCATCCACTGCCCTGGCTGGATCTGTTTTAAGTCCACCAGCGCGGTTGACCAGCGCTCTCCGCCTGAGTCTTCCTGCAAGCGCCAGCGGCCCAGATGGTGCGAGCAGGCAATCACACCGGGACGAATGCCCTCCGTCACCCAGACACGATCTACAAAATAACCAATGGCAGTCTGCACTTTTACCAGATCGCCGGTGGTGACGCCCAGACGCGAGGTATCCTGCGAATGCAACCACACCGGGTTTTTGTGCGAAATCTCGTAAAGCCATTTGGCGTTGCCCGAACGGCTGTGGATGAGAGTCGGGAGGCGAAAGGTGGGCAACAACAGCATCTCGCCTTTGGCCACATCGATGTTGTCGCGGTGAACGTGGCTCCTTATATAGGTTGGAATGGCGTACTCCGGCCACTTCCAGTCTTTCAGCGTCCGCGAATAAAACTCCAGCTTGCGCGACGGTGTGGGAAATCCGGCCCTGATCTGCCCATCGATCTCCAGTCCGATTGGCAATCCGTCCTTACTGGCAACCTTGGTGACCGGATCAATCTCAACTTCTGCTAAGGCTTCTGATTTCAGTGATTTTGCATAGATACCATAAACTTCATCTTCAACCAGAAAAGCACCGTACTTGCGCATGTAGTCGTAGGGCGAGAGACCTTCTTTTACGGCGGCCTGAGGAAGACCAGGAACGCTGTTCTCAAAAATCCAGCGATAGTATTCATCGATTCTGAGTTTCTGTCTGGAACGATACGGCGACTCGAAGTACTTGCGTATTCCCAGTGAGCCGTCGGGATCGACGCGCCAGGAGAGTTCGATCCAGAATTCATCTTCTTCCCAGACTTCGCCCAGCCCGGCTTCGCGATGTGCTTCATAAGTGGCGTTGAAATGCTTTCCTTGTCTTTCCAGGGCTACTCGCAATACTGGTTGGCGAAAACCAATCCAGCGGGCGGCATGGGTTTCCTGGCTCATCAGGTCGTGGCGTTCGGAGGCATGGCCCATAGGCAGAACGTAATCAGAAAACCATGCAGTCTCGCTCCATGTTGGCGTGAGACAGGCGTGGCGCTCAATCCTGCTCTCGTCAGTGAGCGTCTCCATCCAGCTCATGCCGTCGGGATTGGTCCACACCGGGTTGTAGACACGGGTGAAATAGACTGCGAGTTTGCCTCTGCCTTCTTTGAGGAAGTGAGGCAGCAGGAAGCTCATCTCAAAGAAAGCCAGCGGATACTCGCGCGCCCAGCTCATTTCATTCCAGGCATTGGGAGCTGGCGGCATCATAGGCGGCAACGGAATGTATTTGTTCCAGCCGCTGGGAGAGGTGCCTCCGGGAGTGGCCACTGCACCCACCAGCACGGTCAGAAACTCCAAAGCGCGGGCCACCTGCCATCCGCCAAGATTGCCGGCGGCGGCATTGCGCCATACATGAGTGGCTACGGCTGATCCGGCGCGACCGACTTCGCGCGCTACTTCAACGATGACGGCCGCATCCACGCCGGATTCTTTGGCCGCGAACTCCGGCGTGTATTGCGAATAGGTTTGTTTCAATACTTCAAGAAACACTTCAAAGGTGTGGGGCCGGTCAGGAAACTCCTCGCACAGGTATTCTTCCCAGTTCACCCATTGGCGGACAAAGCCACGGTCGAACAAATCTTCTTTCAGCAGGACATGACACATGGCCAGCAGCATAGCCGCTTCGCTACCCGGCCAGGGTGAAAGCCAGTAATCGGCTTTGGAGGCGGTGTTGGACAAACGCGTATCCACAACGCAAATTTTGGCGCCCTTGCTTTTGCCGTCGATGATGCGCTGCGCATGAGGATTGAAATAGTGTCCGGCTTCAAGGTGGGAACTAAGCAGCAGGATGAAGCGCGCATTGGCGTAGTCCGGTGAGGGACGGTCCAGCCCATGCCAGAAGGCATAGCCGACCCGCGCTCCGGCAGAGCAAACATTGGTGTGGCTGTTGTGGCCGTCGATTCCCCAGGCATGCAGGACGCGCTGGTTGTAGATGAGCTCGTGTCCGGGGCGACCTACGTGGTACATGATCTCGTTCTTGCGGTCTTCCTGAAGCGCGCGGCGGATGCGGCCGCCCAAATCGTCGAGGACTTCGTCCCACGTGACGCGCTCCCACTTCCCTTCACCGCGTTTTCCGGCGCGGCGCAAGGGATAGAGGATGCGCTCCGGATCGTTGACCTGATTGATGGTGGCCGGGCCTTTGGCGCAGTTGCGTCCACGACTGCCGGGATGCGCCGGATTGCCTTCAAACTTCTGCACCTGCATCTTCTCGTTGTCTACATAGGCGAGCAGGCCGCAGGCAGCTTCACAGTTGAAACAGATGGTGGGAATGAGCGAGTAATGCTTCTGGACTTTTCGGGGCCACTGCGCGGGATCGTATTCAGTCCAGTCATCCCAGCGATCAGAGGGAGGAAAGCTGGAGAGCGCTTTCGGCTCCAACTCTACTGCTGCCGGATTTAGAGGAAGATTATTGATTGCCATAATTGCAAAAATCACCAGAATTGCCGGAACTTAGGACCTGCTCCGTCAGCTAAGAGGTACTGATTGTCCTGCCTTGACCCAGAGATCTTCCCAGAACCACAGACCTGCCAGTGTAAGTAAAGAACCCAGCAGTGGGCTGGATGCCAGAATGATGAGTGGCAGCAACATGCCAGCGCCGAGTGTCAGCCCCCAGAAGCGGAGCTTCCACCTGCCGGCGATCAGAGAGGCAATAGCCATGCGCGCATCCTGGTTCGCGCGCGGCAGCAGGATTTCCGTGAACACTATCACCAAATTAACAATGATCCAGGTGCGGAGGCTGCGCGCGGCAACATGCTCAAGAATGTAGGAACCGTTCCACGTCCCGGCGATAGCAACTGTAGCTGTTCCAGCAACCCAGGCTTGCACGATCAGATGGACGAAGAATAGAGAGCTGTGCCACAGTTCTCGACCCTTAGCTTGCGCGAACAGAAAAGCTGAATATCCCGCCGAAGCCAGCGCCAGGATCCAGGTGATCCACTTGAAGGCAGGATCGACGTCCTGGCCAGACCAACCTCGAATCAGCCAGACGACTGTGACTATCCCATAAGCCATAAGAATGTACGAACCCAGCACCAGCCAGGAACGGAAGTTTGGCTTGGTGAGCAGATAGAAAAAACGATCCGGACGCTTCAGGTCGAGGACAAGCAGAAGCATCGTGAGTCCTAACGCGACCAGCGAGATGATGGGCAGAACAACGTCAGGATTGAAGAGTGGAAGGTAGAGACCGACTGTGGCCACCAGCGGCGCCACCAGCATTACGCCCGCGGCAATCGACTTTGTCCACAAATAGGTAGCAATCTTCCATCC
>DATDGH010000457.1:0-2719 GCA_036522215.1 Candidatus Angelobacter sp.
GAGACGGCCGGCGAGATCGTGGAAGAGTGCAGGAAGATCGCGCTGCTGGGCGATGGCCTCGCTGACTTCGAGCAAGGCTTCGAGCTGGCGGCGCGAGTGCTCCAGCGGCGCTGCGGGCGCCGTTTCCGGTGAGGAAATAACTGGGTCCGGCATAGCAGGCAGGATAGCACCCGCCTCCCCCGAGGCCAACCGGTGAGGGCAAGCCTCGGGATCGACCTGCACCTGGTCTTTTACTCCTCGCGGAGCAATATCATGGGATCGACCGAGAGCGCGCGTCGCGCTGGAATCCAGGTAGCCACTAGCCCCAGAAGCAACATAGCTAGGACAACGCCAGCCAATACCAGCGGGTCGCGGGGAGTTGCCGAATACACTATGAAAGCGAGCACGCGGCTGGCCACAATTCCAAGGAGGAGTCCCGCTGCGGAACCAAAAGCCAGCAACTTGAAAGCGCGTCCCAGCGCCGCCTGCAACACTTCCTTACCCTGCGCTCCGAGGGCGATGCGAATTCCCAACTCCCGCAGGCGCTTGCTGACCGAGTACGCCGCCATGCCGAAGATGCCAGTTATGGAGAGCATGGCGCCCATCACGCCCATGACACCCAGCGACATCGTCGCCATACGCGGACCGAACAGAGCGGTATCCAGTTCGTTGTTCCACGGTTCGATGTAAAGCGGCAGGCCCGCGTCGAGGCCGCGCATTGTATTTTGGATAGCTGCCACCATTTGCCCGGCATTGCGACTGGAGCGCACCACCAGCACCATCTGACTCGATGGCGCCTGCAGGATGGGGAGAAACATCGCTGGCTGCGGGTCTTCGGTGAGGCGGTGATATTTCCCGTCTTCTACAATGCCCACCACTTCGATGCGCGTTCCATCCCTCTTTTTGAAGTATCTGCCGGTGGCCTTTGTTACAGATCCAAAGACCTTCCGGGCAAACTCCTGATTGACCACCGCCACCGGTGCTGCACCTTGATCGTCATGCCAGTCGAACGCTCTTCCCGACAGCAGAGTGGTGCCTGCCGCGTCGAAATACTCGGGAGATATGCCGAACATGAACGCGTCAGCAGCGGCATTTGCCGGCCTGAGGTCCGACGTTTCATCGGTAAACGCGAGTGCGCTGCCATAGCCCCCACTGACTAATGGCACCGCATCAATGAGTCCCACAGACTTTACCCCAGGAATGGTTTCCAGAGCATCGATCATGCGCCTTTGCATTTCGGGCACGGCGTCGCCGCTGTAACCGGCCATGCCCAGATCGGTATCTGCCAGGAGGGTGTTCTGCGGCTCAAACCCGAAATTGCTGTGCATCGATCGTATCAGGCCACGCACCGCAACCAGGGAAGAAGTGACCAGGACGGCACAGATGGCAATTTCCACGACCAGCACGAGGTCTCGGACCGTCATCCGGCGCCCAACCCTGCCGAGTGATCCTGACTTGACGATCTCATACGGGTCGGTGTGAAGCACCTGCCTCACTGGGACCGCGCCAAAAAGGAATCCGCTGGCCAAAGTCAACAGCAGAGCCACTCCATAAACATTTGCGTCCGGGTTCACAGGCAGATGGATAGGCCATCGAGAAAATGGCTGCCACACGCTCAGCCCGCTCAACAGCACAACGCTGCCCCATAGTCCGACAGCCCCTCCGATCACTGAAATCAGCAAAGCTTCGGTAAAGAGTTGCCGCAGAACGCGAATGCGGCTCGAACCAAGCGCGAGTCGCAGAGCGACTTCGCGGGAACGGTCGGCGGCACGCGCGGCAAACAGGCTGCCCAGATTGGCGCATGCGGCCAGCAGGACTAAGCCGGCCAGCAGCGTCAGTCCGGTCATGAATGCGCGCACCGGCCTGCCAAGGTAGTCGCCATACAGGCTCGGACGAGCCAAGGTAAAGGTCCTTTTGTCATCGTCCTTGGGATAGGTTTTTTCGAGCCAGGAGCCAATGGAGTTCAGATCGGCAACCGCCTGCGGCAGAGTGACCCGAGCCTTCAAATGTCCCATGGTCATGAAAACCCAACGCCTGCCGCGCGCTCTCAGGTCGTTCTGCAGGTCTGGTTGAAGCGCGTTAACTATCGGCAGAAAGAGATCAGGGTTGAAAAACACTAAAGTTCCGTGGAACTCAGGTGGCGCTACACCGACGATGGTAAACGGATGCTTGTTCAACTGGACGACGCGGCCCAGCACGCCACGATCATCCTGAAAACGAGTATGCCAACACGCATAGGTGAGCACGATGTAGGGAGCGCTGTTCGGGCCATGCTCATCGGAGTCGTGGAAGAGACGGCCAAGATACGGCTGAAGGCGCAATACGTCGAAGTAGTTCCCGCTCACTTCCGCGACCCAGATGCGCGATGGATTTTCGCCAGTGTCCAGGCCAGCCTGATCGGCGGTATAAGCTGCCAGGCCATCGAAGCTGCGGTTGCGATCGCGCAGATCGAGATAGTCGGGATAGGACTGATACGAGGAAGCCTCGTCTCCATGCTGGATTCCGTAGAGGCTGTCCGAGTCCGGCACATGCAGGGGGTGCAGTATCAGCGCGTTCAAGATGCTAAAGACCACGGCGTTTGCGCCGATGGCCAATGCCAGGGTCACAACGGCGACAGCAGCAAATCCGGGAGATTTGCGCAACATGCGTGTCGCGTAGCGCAAGTCCTGCCAAAGCGTTTGCATGGCCACATCCCCTGAATTCCGGTGAGTTAGTTAAGGGCACATACTCTTCCGACCTT
>DATDGH010000458.1:0-5999 GCA_036522215.1 Candidatus Angelobacter sp.
AAGGAAACCGTTGACGATCCTGGTATAAACCTCGGGACGCAATGGGCCTTCAAGATTGTTGGCTTCAGCATTCACGATCTTGTCAGAGTTTTTGGTCGAATAAGCGCGGACGGCGCACAAGACGGCTACATGCTCGAACCCGTCGCTGCCCTGTTCGAAATTGAGGCTGCGGGGATCAATCCGAAAACGGACGACGACTTTGTTTTGGGTTGCAGCGGAGGGCGGCATCACCTCCGCAGTGAAGCGCAACGCGGTGGCGATAGGCCAATCCAGACTCAAGGCCTGATTGAGAGCTACATCCTGTTTGGCCTGCGGTTCTTTGGTGAAGGCCGTGCGGTCGTCAGCAAAATAGCCGAGACGATAGCGCAGCTTGATTCCGTTGCGGTTGACCTTGAGGTGGATTGTGCGGAAATTCCCATTCCAATCTTTGTTGTCGGGATAGTAGGCCAGAGTGTAGTAGGTTGAGCCGTCGGTCAGGCTTTCCCGGACTTCACCATCGAGGTTGTTGTGGCCCCAGAAGGCTTTGCCTCCCGTCTTTTCTGCCAGGTCGCTCATGGTGGTGTGCGCCGCCATCAGGACGTTGGCTTCGGCGTTCATCTGTTGTCCCATTGGACCGTTCAGAGTTGTACTGCTGAGCGAGCTGGATGCTCCCTGATTGGGGTCAGTTCCTACGCTGAAGGTGCTGTAGTTGACCAAGCCGCGCGCGTCTACGGGATAGATAGCCACCTGCGCGTCACTCAGCAGGCTGCCCGTGGCCGCGACGTCGTTCGAGTAGTCTCGGTTGTTGTGGTTGTGAACCGAGAGAATGTCAAAAGGAAAAGCTTCTGAGAGCCAGATGAGATTTTTTCGTCCGGGGTAGCCGGCAAGGGTGCGCCCCAGGGAGTTCAACGCCTTCAACGTATATAGCACCTGGAAGTCGGTTTGCGCGCCAGTGTGCTCTTCCTGAAATGCCAGGATCTGAGCCCGAAGCCCCGGGATGGATGCCAGGGTGGCGTTGGCAATGCTGCCTTGTGGGAGATCGGTTTCAGGCGATGTTCCCGCAGGGTTACTTAGCACCACGGACCCATGGCCTCTCAGGCTGCTGATGGCTTGCTTTAAAAGATCCGGATCACTGGTGAAGTCCTGCACCAGGCGAAGCTTGGAGCCGAGCAGGTAGACGGCAATCGGCTGGCCAGAGGGTAACTTCTCCAGAAACTTGACCATCTGTTCACGCATGTAAGCCTGGTTGGGCAAGGTGCTGTTGAGGGCGTCTATCAGAAGGACGTTCCAGGGGCCGCTGGTCTGGTATTGAGGAAGGTTGGTGACCATGTTTGCGGGCATAGTCGGGATTTGGGGCTTGGCGGCGATATTTTGAGCGCCGAACTGCTGCAGACTAAAGGCGCTGATTTGCTGCGGCTTGTCCTCTTCCGTCAGGGTGAAATCTTCGGCCTTCAGGTCTGTAACCGGCTGTCCCTTACTGTTCTGAGCCACCACATTCACCACTACAAGACGAGTCTTGACCTTGAGTACAGTGGCAGGACCGGATAGGTCCGGGTTCTGCTTATTCGCTGGTGCAGGAGTGGGGCTGGCGGCGGCCGGCGCGGACGACTGGGCAAAGTTCAAAACTGGAACCGCAAGCAGCAACAGAAGGCAGACGACTTTACTCATGTGTTTATGCATAGCAAACTCAGTAGCAGCAATTCTGACTAACGCCATGGTAGCAAAACGCCAGGATGGTTGCGCAGTCAAGACTTGTATTGGAGGGGTAAAGATTCTTGAAGAATCGCCGTCATCGCCGGGGGAAGCACCTGCCTTTCTGGCCACATCAGCGTGGGTTAGCAGCGCATGGTTCCGCGGTTGGCGTCCCGATCACGGTGATCACCCGATCACGCGCGATCACGGCGGATCTTCCCTCTTGTTATCAATAAGATACCTACCCCTGCTTTTTCTCCAAATATTCACATTGGCTTCGTAGTGGCTTAATAGTTAACTGCTACAAAAGTAGTGCATGGTGGAATACTTTGACACCATCGTTATTTCCGACCTGCATCTGGGGTCGGAGGTCAGCCGGGCCGGAGAGGCGCTTGCGCTGCTGCAAAAAATCCGGTTTAAGCGGCTCATTTTGCTCGGCGATATCTTTGCCGACCTCAATTTTCGCCGGTTGACCAAAGAGCACTGGAAGTTTCTCGGCTACATCCGCAAGCTTTCCAATCCCAGGCACCAGATTGAGGTGGTGTGGGTGGAAGGCAACCATGATCATGGCCTGGCGGAGTTGATGTCGCACCTGGTAGGAGTTCCGGTCTACCAGCAGTACTCGTGGGAATACGATGGCAAGCGGCATCTGGCCATTCACGGCCACCAGTTTGATAGCTTTGCCATCAACAACCACCGGATCAGCCGGATTGCACAATTCATCTTTCTGCAATTGCAGAAGATCGATTCCCAAAACAAAAAGTTTGCCCGCTACCTGGACCGTCTCAACACAAGATGGTTGCGGTTATCCGCACAGGTAGCTCAAGGCGCGCTCAGTTACGCAAAACAAGGCAAGGCTGAGCGCATTTTCTGTGGGCACACGCATTTTCCCATGCAAGAGTCGCGCGATGGAGTTGAATACTACAACTCCGGCGCCTGGGTGGATATGCGTTGTACCTACATCAGCATCAGCCAGCAAGGAGTGGCCATTCATGAATACGGATCTCAAGCAACTGACAATCGTGATTCCAGCGAAGAACGAATCGCGGCTGCTGCCGACGCTCCTGAACTCGCTCTGCCGCCAGGATTACCTGTTCATGCCCTGGGTGAAGGTGTTTGTAGCTGATGCCGGCTCGACGGATGGCACGCAGCAACTGGCCCTGTCGTTTGCCGGCCGCCTGGACATTGAAGTAATTCCGGGCGGGCTGCCCTCGGTGGGACGCAATGCGGGAGCGCGCCGGGCGTCTACGCCTTACGTCCTGTTCATTGATGCTGATATGGAATTGAAAGATGTGACGCTGGTTCGCCGCGCGATGGAGCTGATGGAGCGCCGCAAGTTGCACTGTGTAACAACCAATATCTGGTGCAGCAGCGGCACCATGCGCGACCACGTTCTCTATGTGGGAAATAATATTGCTCAGTATGGATCGAAGATTGTCCGGCCGTTCAGCACCGGAATGTTCATGCTGTTTGAGAAAGCCACATTCGACTGCCTGGGCGGATTCAATGAAGGCGCGCTGTATGCGGAAGATTATCTGCTGACCAAGAAGGTTGCGAACCGAAAGTTTGCGGTTGTCTCCGGCAGGATTCACACGACGAACCGGCGGTTCCGCAATATGGGCCACTTCAAAATCGTGGGCATGTTCCTGAAGACCATGTTGAATACCTGGAATGATAGTTATTTTTTGCGGGACCAGGGATATTGGAAGAGCAGCAATTAGTTACTGACTTTTCAAGCAGCGTAGAATTTCATCATAGATGGACAACGATATACGGCCCAGCGAAGAGGTGACATCTCCGTTTCCTGCTGATTTCGCCTGGGGCGTAGCTACGTCTGCGCACCAGGTGGAAGGACACAACCACAACAATCAGTGGCACGCCTGGGAATGCCAGGGGAGGATTAAATCCAAAGAGCAGGTGGGACTGGCCTGCGACTGGTGGACCAATGCCGAGCAGGACTTCGACCTGGCCAAGTCTCTGGGCATCAATGCGCTGCGCCTCTCGGTGGAGTGGAGCCGGATCGAAACCTCCCAGGGACAATGGGACCATGCAGCCCTGGCGCGTTATCGCGCGATTCTGAAGGCTTTGCGCGATCGAGGAATAAGGCCGTTCGTCACCCTGCATCACTTCACCAATCCTTTGTGGTTTGAAGCCAAGGGCGCGTTTGCCGCTCCAGAATCGATTCTCCTGTTTCAGCGCTTCACCCGCCGGGTGCTGGCGGCGCTTGGCGACCTGTGCACCGACTGGACTACGTTCAATGAGCCGAATGTGTATAGTGCGCTGGGCTATTTTCTGGGCGAGTTTCCTCCGGGAGAGCGCGGCAGCTTCCTGAAAGCGGCGCTGGTAACAGAGAATCTGTGCCGCGCTCATGCGGCCGCCTATCGCACCATTCACGCGCTGCAGGCAAACGCCAATGTGGGATGGGCGCAGCATTTTGTTGTGTTCAAGCCCACGCGACCGGAGTCTGCGATCGATCGCTGGATCTGTTCGTTCATCGATCATCGCTTCAATGACAACTTTGCCGAGACCATCGGGACCGGCCGTTCTCCGTTTCCGCTGAACCATTTCCGTCGTCATTTGGCAGAAGTGAAAGATACCTGTGATTATGTCGGCATCAATTACTACAGCCGCCTGCGGGCCGGCTTTGCGCCACGCAGCCCTAAGACGCTGTGCTTTCAGTTGACCGTCCCGCCGCATAAGCCGCAGGGCGATCACGGCGTTGAGATTCCATACGGCGAAGCTTATCCGGACGGACTGCGCCGGGCGGTGGAGCGGTTCAAATCGTTCAACAAGCCGATTTACATTCTGGAGAATGGCGTGCCGGACCGCGAGGACCGCATACGTCCGTGGCTGCTGGAGTCAACCGTGGAACAGATCCGGACGATGCTGGCGGAAGGCACCGACCTGCGCGGATATTTTCATTGGACGTTGACAGATAATTTTGAATGGAATGAAGGCTGGCACCTTCGCTTTGGTTTGATCGAGCTTGATCCTAAAACTCAGGCGCGGAAAATGCGGCCAAGCGCTCAGATATACTCGCAGTTAATCCATCGCTTTTCGCGGAACGGAGTTAACCACCATTCCTCGGCTTGTGTGGACAGCGCTCCGCATTCAGACAGGAATCAGCAATAATCAGGCGCGTTACCGGCTGGTTGCCGATGATGTGTGATTCGATGATCTCATCCACATCATTGGCGGTGACTCCGCCATACCAGACTGCGTCGGGATAGACGACGACGTTCGGGCCGTGCTCGCACTGGCGGAGGCAGCCGGCCTTGTTGGCCCGAACTGTCCCTTTAATGCCATGCTGTGCCAGCTTGGCCTTGAACACACGCTGAAGCTCACCTTGCCCGGAAGGATCGCAGGAGCCGCGTGGATCAGTAGCCGGGCGCTGATTGCAGCAAACGAAGATGTGTTTGTGGAATTTGGGCATCAGACAAGCAATAATACAGCTCTTACCGCAAAGGACGCTAAGAACGCAAAGCACTGGTTTTCGAATTACCAGCTTATCAAGATACCAAGTTACCAACTTTTCCTTGATTCTTTTCTGATGCCCCGATATCCGGGGTGGTGGTATCCCGATGAACCGATGCCCCGATTCTGTTAGATTTCTGAATGTCATGTCCGGCAGACCAACGTT
Source organism: Candidatus Angelobacter sp. (assembly GCA_036522215.1). Lineage (GTDB taxonomy): Bacteria > Acidobacteriota > Terriglobia > Terriglobales > Acidobacteriaceae > Angelobacter. Next base: position 5,312 of record DATDGH010000458.1, read on the forward strand.
CGCGCAGCGGGTAAGTCAATTCTGGCGACGGGTGACTGACGGGCTTGAGCTCAATCAGCTCTGGTCGCAGTTTCAGGCCGACGCCCGCGCCAGCTACCATCTCTACTCCCGCGATGTGGACTTCGCACGCCCTCAAGGTGTCCGCAGGGGCCGCCATTTCTGGAGTCTGGTCAGGCAGTTCTTCTGGGCCATTCTGACCCAGTTGTCGCCGGCGCGGCGTGTGATTCTCCTGCTGGCCCTGGTTCTCCTGATTTTTACCGGCACATTTCATTGGGGTGACAGCAAGATCGACTTTGACTTTCAGTTCTACGGCGGACTGCTGCTGCTTCTGCTCCTGGTGCTGGAGGTTGCCGATCGCGTGGTGATGAAGCGCGACCTCCAGATTGCGCGCGAGATTCAGTCATGGCTGGTGCCCAACGCTCCTCCGCCGGTTCCAGGAGTGGAAATCGCATTTGCCACGCGTCCTGCCAATACTGTGGCCGGCGATTATTACGATGTGTTTCCGCGTTCGCTGCCGGGAGACGCATCTGCGCCAAAGTTTCTATTAGCAGTTGCCGACGTTGCCGGCAAGAGTATCCCGGCGGCGCTGCTGATGGCCAGCTTCCAGGCCAGCCTGAAGACCCTTTCGACCACTCCATGCTCGCTGCTCCAGTTGGTGGACGGCATGAATCGTTACGTCGGCACCAAC
>DATDGH010000459.1:0-13889 GCA_036522215.1 Candidatus Angelobacter sp.
AATTGCGGCAAGCTTTCGACCTTGCCGCTCGCTCACAGTTTGATCGATCAATTGGGAGCCAAGCAGGGTCTAAGCGAAGCAGACGTGCAGAATGCTTTTCGGGGGTTGTCAGGCGTCGGCCAAGTAGCGCTCTCTGTAACCGGGGACAAGATGATGCTCCTGGTTACGGGCCGGGCGCCGGATTCCGTTCTTCCCGCGCCCGATTCCGGCTGGAAAGCCGTTTCCCTCGACGGGAACGCGATTCTGATCGGACACCTCTGCATAATCTGCGGCAAGAAAATTGTTGAGATTCCGCGACGAAAAACCCTTCTGCGACGGGTTCTGCAACGACTTTTCCTTGAATTCTCAATAGGATGTGCAGAATCGCGGAATCTAGCCCTATTTTGGCCAGGATGTATACAGAACAGTAAACATTTCGGGGTTCAGTCACGCCCCACGGCATCCTCGAGTAGCAAGCGGCTGCTTAGATTGGCCTGTGAACTGGCGTTCCACAATGTTTATGCGAGTTGTAGTAGGGTTACACCCGTTGAAAATGGTTCCCTCTGTGGTCCTTTGTGTCCTCCGTGGTGAAAGGTTCTGGTGTTGGTTTTTGCTGTTCTGTTCCCTGCCGAAGGCCCGCAAAAGGGCTGCAGTGAAAAAGGCCTTTTTGAGGCGTTTAAAACCGATTTCTCTTTTATTTTCAAGGAGATCCGCAGCCTTACGGCCTTTGGCTTCATTTTTTCAAATGTTTACCAAATAGTTAACTTTGGTGGTTATAACCAGAAACCTGCATTCACCTGCGACCTATTCCCCAGCCTGCCAATTAGAATCAATGGCCGCTGTATCGAGAAAGGTGTAAATCCCTGGCTTTTCCGATCTCGTTCACAGAAGCCATTGGCAATTAGCACCTGAAGGCTTCCACCGCCCCGATATGCGGAAAAAATGTTCAGGCTGGTTTGTCGCGTCTGAGTCGCATCACCAGGTACCAAACCACGGCGACGTTGATCACCAGCACCGCAGCTTTTGAAAAAGTGAACCGGCGCCACAGCTCATAAAGCTCAAATGGCAGCAGGGAGCCGGTGATCACAACCGTGATCCATTCTCCCCAGCGTTTCAGGCTCCAGAGACCAATGCCTTCCGCCAGAAAAAGCGCCGAATAGACAAACGCTATGACTCCGATTTCATGAAGCCGCCGGGGCGTGATGTTGGTGGTTCGTGCAAGCATCTGCGCGACAAAGTGATTGCCGGGATTGAGGTGAAACTTAGCCACCAAATAGGTGGCGTATTCAAAGATGTTTTGTTTTACAAGCCGGAGCGCGGCAACTCCCGCAGCGGCCAGCAAGGCTGCTTTTATGAACTTGAAGATGGCGATGGTGCGCAGCAGTCGGCGAGAGTGAGAGTCGAGCATCAGCCGCAGATTTTCGCAGATTGTCACAGATAAAACCATTGGTCCGCGATTCTGGCAGAGAAAAGTGACTCATTAGCGAATCTTCAAACCCGGGTTCGATTCCCCTGACAACGACGCATCGCCGGTGTTTCTCATAGGATTTGCACATCTGGGAGAGGACTTTCTGACTGCCCATTCGTGCAGTCAACGAGTCAGACTGATTGCTTCTTCGTCTTGGCGATTGCGAGTAGCGTAACGCGTTCTGCTAATTCCTGCGGCACGTCAGTAGGGACTTCCAGCCAGGAATCGGCATCTTCCAGAATCCTGCCCGTGGTGAATCGGTACAGTTCCAGAATCTTTGCAGAGGGGCAGTGGTTGCGGATTAATGCCAGCAGTTCCCGTTTGTGCTTATGGGAAGCGGTTTGGCCAATTACAGCGACATCAAACCTCTGTTTCTGGCAGGCGGTCGGAATGGATGATTCCTCCAGCGCGAGCACGACTATATGTCCAGTCTCCTCCAGGATGAGTTGTCTAGTTCTCATCAGGACAAGATCATCGCCAGTACAGAGAACCAGCGCCATTGCTTAACCTTTCAGACGGCACTTGGCAAATGGGGAACAAATCTGTATAGCACAAACTGCTTTTCCATCAAACGATAATGGCTGGACGGCGTATCTTGGCGTCTAAGATACTCCGTCGAAAGAGCAGCTCTGCGTTAGAATCGTGTCCTGCCCATTAATTCAAAGCCTGCCCTTATGGTGCGTAAGTCAAGGCGGAAGGTGCGCGGATCTCTGGCAAAAGACCTCTGGGTCAATCCACGCTCGAATCTGAGAGGGCCGGACGGAAGCCGAGCCTGGGACAATCAAGGGAACATATCCTCGGACAGCGGGGCACGATTCCTAGAATTGGCTGATGTTGCCCTTGGACTAAAGAGGCCCACGGCAAAGAAGAAGAAAGCGGCTGCGGCAGGTGCTCACCACACAGGAAAGAGCGAACCTCCCTCCAGTTAACTTACAACGCCCGCCCGAATTCGTTGTACTGGTATAGATTAATCCGCTCTTAACTCTTATGCAGCGGCAGTTCGGATTTGCTCAGGGCGCAACTCAGCTTCAGCTTGTAGCCAGTCCTCCAGGTCGTGACCATCTTGCCGGCCACGGTCCTCGTAGAGCTGGTAAGCACGACGGTGAATCTTCTCTCCTAGCTCGGCCTCGGATACTTCTTGCGAGTGTGCAGTTAGGACGGGTTTCTTTTGGGCTTGCATGGAATACCTCCGGGAGGGGCGTAGCAAACGGGGTCTTTGCTTCTGCGGTCAAAGTCTGACTTTCTGCAAGTCACGGCGCAAGCGCCAACATCTGCCAGCCCTTAAAGGGGAGAGGAAATTCGTTGCACCGACTTCTAAACCGATCCAGCCTCGGCGCTATAACGCTGCGATCACGATGCTAACCGGCAACCCACTGGTTGGGGCTGATTGAATCTTCGTCATAGTACCGGAAGCCGGATTAAAGCTAAAAACCGTCACACCATCGCCAGCACCACCCACGACAAATCGTCCGCTGGGATCAAATGCGATGCTGTCTCCCTCAGGCCCCCCGGTTAAGACGGGAGCACCGAATTGCGTCAAGCTGCTGGTCACCGGGTCGATAGAGTACACCGGGATAAGGCTGTCAGACTTTCCCGCAGAGATTGTGGCGAGGAACTTGCCAGTAGGATCCATGGTCATGGCTGAGCCCCCCAAAAAGCGTGTAATAGCCGAGCTCTGACTGAGTACTCCGTCGGGGCCGAAGATAAAGCCTTCGATCCCGAAAGGACTGCTCAGCGCATAAACGACGTGGCCATTGGGAGGCACGGCTAGATCCCACAGCCCGTCGGTGCCTAGAGTTTGCTTTAGAGTAAGTGCACCGTCTTGGATACTGTAGACAGCCAGCGGGCCGGAGCTGGTGGCGGGAAAACCCGTGCTGCTCGCGAAAAGCATCGAGTTCTGAACTGCGATACTACGGGGGGGCGAACAAACGCAATCGCTAAAAACGAAAGGCGATCGCGAAATTGCGGTAAACGATCCGTTGGCATCGATAGAGAACGCGTAGATCACGCTAGTACCGGACGCAAGTCCGCCTACGTACACGTTTTTGGAATCCGCTGCTATTGCCTCCGCTACTACTTCGCTGCCTGTTGGCGCGGCGGCAGTCTGCGCACGCGTGAGCGAGCCGGTGGAAGGATCGATCCGATATGAAGTAACATTCTCCTGGTCTGGCACAAGAAGAAAGTTTCTCAACACTGCAAGTTTGCCGGGAAAATTACCGGAAATGGAAAACGGCGAGTCCTGCAGAGCGATGAGCGTGCCATCCGGATTCATGCGGAAGCCGGAAATGCTTGGTCCGGAACCGGAGGCATTGAGCACGTAGACGAAAGTTGCGTGGGCTGAGCTGCCGCCGGGTGGAGCTGAGCTGGCGCCGCCTGGTGCTGGAGAGACGTTTGTTACCCCAGCGCAACCGGCCAGGAACAATACTGATAAAGACAAAACTGCAACAGTGCTGCTGAAGAAGACAGTGGCTTTCATGGAGACCTCGGCCAGGGGAGAGAGCGGAGCTGCTGAATGGACGTGCTTAATTGGTCACGGGTTGCCCAAGTCGGGTGACTTATTGCGGGGAGTTGGTGGTGCGGAGGGTCACAGCCTTAACTGAAATAGTGCTCCTGAATGGTATTGGGTTATAACCTGCAACCTGCGTCATCTGTGACAATGAATTGGTTTTGATTTTGCCCTCTCTGTTCCCTGTAACCTCTCCCCTAATGACCTGCAATTACTGTTTCTTCAAAAACACCAAGCCGCTCTGATTGGCGCAGGGGCCGCTGTTGATCAAGAGGGTGGAAATGAGTTCTTCCGGTACGGTTGCACTTACGACGTGATCAGCCACCAGAGTTGCAGTACCGGAATCGGTGTCCAGATCTATGAAGGCTGTACCGCCAAAAATGGTGCTGTCTGCAATGGTGGCTGAGGTAAAACACGGCGAACCGCTAAGAGTCACGTTGCCAGAGACGTGGAAAAAGCCGCGAACATCAGGCCCGGACTGATTCAGGTTGGCGGTGAGGTCGCCGGTAATGTTGTTGTTAAAAGTTCCCTTGAACACTCCATTGATCGGAGGAACCAGCGAGGCGGTGATAGTGCCGGAAACCGCGCATGGGCCGGTGAGGTTTCCCGAGCCTTCCATGGCCACCACATCTCCTGATTGACCAGGCGAGGGATGAAGTGAAAGCGTTAACACCTGTCCCCTGAGCGGTGTGGTGGAGATGGTGACGGTGTCGCCGGAGACGGTTCCGGTCACGGGCAAGTCATCGGTGAAAGGATCCAGACAGGGGAAAGCAATGATGTGCAGGGTGCCGGAGAGGGCGGCGCCGCTCTGCGTGAGGAATCCTCCCGCGAAAAATAATGAGGGCGGAGAAACTGATCTCAACAGGGGAAGCGACCAATCACCAGAGGCAATGGTGAATTGCGGCGCATTCGGATTCGGTATCGGGTTTGAGGACGAGCCACCACAGCCGCACAGCCACAGCAGGAAAATGAAAGAAGCCACAGTGCCGGGGAGACGCATGAGAGTTCCTCCAAAGAGAGGATTCTCGCGGTAACCCGGGAAAGGAACAAGCGACAAGGCGCGGCAAATCAAGGCAATCGAGCCGCGAATTAACGCGAACAACGCGAATTTAAAAAACCACGGGCGTTACCTTCTCAGTGCATTCCCGTCCAAATGAGAAGGCCGATTCCAGCAAGGTACTCAGGAACGCTGTAAAATTAATACAACTGGTTTCGATGCTTCAGCCTGTTTAAACCTGGAAAAAAATCCATGAAAACCACACTAAAACGTTTTGCTATCGCAACTTGCGCTCTTCTCTTTTTGAGTTTGATTTCCACCTTTGCCGTGGAAGATGCGTCTACCACCGACGCTCACGGCATTGCCGTCACCAACATGGACCGCTCAGTCACGCCCGGCGATGATTTTTATGATTACGCCAACGGCGCCTGGATCAAGCGGACGGAAATCCCGCCGGACCGGGCTTCCGTCGGCGTCTTTACAAGTCTTGCCGACCTGGCCAATAAACGCACCGACGACCTGATCGAAGAAGCGGCAAAGTCCAAGGCGGCTCCAGGTTCCAGCGCGCGGCAGATTGCTGATCTGTACGACTCTTTCATGAATGAGGCGGATATTGAATCCAGGGGCCTGGCGCCGGTAAAGGCGCATCTGGATAGCATCCGCGCCATCAAGGACAAGCATGAGCTGGCGCGCGCCCTGGGAGAGAGTCTGCGCGCCGACGTGGATGCTCTGAACAATACCAACTTCCACACTTCCAACTTGTTTGGACTGTGGACGGCCCCCGGCTTCAACGACTCTGATCACTATGCCGCTTACCTGCTGCAGGGCGGCCTGGAGCTTCCCGATCGTGAATACTACATCTCCGACAACCCTCGCATGCAGGAAATCCGGACGCAGTATCAGGGCCACGTTTCCGCCATGCTGAAGCTGGCCGGCTTCGATGACGCGGATACACGCGCCGCCGGCATTGTCCAACTGGAACACTCGATTGCGGAGAAACATATCAGCCTGGCGGACAGCAACGACATCGCAAAAGCCAACAACGCGTGGAAGCAATCAGACTTCGCCGCCAAAGCCCCTGGCCTGGATTGGGCTGAATATTTTCACGGCGCCGGCCTGAGCCAGCAGAAGGAGTTCATGGTATGGCAGCCCACAGCGTTTACCGGGGAGTCCGCGCTGGTTGATTCGGTTGCGCTGGAGACATGGAAGGACTGGCTGGCCTATCACCTGATCGAAGACTATGGGACCTTCCTCCCCAAAAATCTGGCCGACGAGCGGTTCGACTTTTTCGGCAAGACGCTGTTTGGCACGCCGGAGCAGCGTCCTCGCTGGCAAAGAGCGGTTTTCGTCGCGGACCAGTTTCTGGGCGATGCCATAGGCAAGATCTACGCGCAAAAATACTTTCCACCTCAAGCCAAAGCGCAGGCCCAGGAGATGGTGGCAAATATCATCGCCGCGTTCCATAAGCGGATTGATGCCCTGCCTTGGATGGCTGCGGCCACCAAGACCGAAGCCCACGCCAAACTGAATACGCTCTACGTCGGCATCGGCTATCCGGAAACCTGGCAGAACTACTCGGCCTACGAAGTGAAGGCAGACGATCTGTTTGGCAATATCTGGCGCGGCAATCTGTTTGAATATCACCGCCAGGTCAAGCGTCTGGGAGCGAAGGTGGAGCGCAAGGAGTGGTGCATGGATCCGCAGACGGTGAATGCGGTCAACCTGCCGCTGCAAAACGCACTCAACTTTCCCGCCGCCATTCTGCAGCCGCCTTTCTTTGATCCGAAGGCGCCAGCGGCTGTGAACTACGGCGCCATCGGCTCGGTGATCGGTCACGAGATCAGCCACACCTTTGATAGTGAAGGCGCCGCTTTTGATTCCAAGGGCCGCGTGCGTAACTGGTGGACGGAAGCCGATCTGGCGCACTTCAATACTGCCACCGCCGCGCTCGCCGCCCAATACGATAGTTACAAACCATTCCCTGACCTGGCCGTGAACGGCAAGCAAACGCTGGGGGAAGATATCGCAGATGTAGCCGGCGTCGCGGCTGCCTATGACGGGTATCGGGCGAGCCTGGCGGGAAAGCCGGCGCCAACCCAAAACGGCTTCTCCGGAGATCAGCAGTTCTTCATTGCCTTTGGACAGAACTGGGGAAGCAAGGCCCGCGAAGCTTCGCTCCGCAGGCAAATCCTGACCGATGAGCATGCTCCCGCCCAGTACCGCGCCGCAACCGTGCGCAACATTGATGCGTGGTATTCAGCCTTTAACGTGAAGCCGGGCGAAAACCTGTTCCTGGCCCCGCCGGACCGGGTGAGGATATGGTGAAAGAGCAGTAGTTAGTAATTAGTAGTTGGTAATTAGCAAGGTCAAAGCCACAGCAAGATCAAAGGCCACAGCAAAGGCAAGCCAAACCATCTCAAGACAGTAGTTGGTAATTAGCAAGGTCAAAGCCACAGCAAGATCAAAAGCGACAGCAAAGGCAAACCGTCTCAAGACAGTAGTTAGTAATTAGTAGTTGGTAATTAGCAAGGTCAAAGCCACAGCAAGATTAAAGCCACAGCAAAAGCCAAACCATCTAAAGAAAAACTGCCCAGTTATTCACAAGCGGTTGGCACTTGGTGTGCAGCGGGATTAGGGTTGATCGCGTAAGTCCTTGCCAGAATCACTTGCTGCAAGTGGAACGTGTCATTTTTGCTGTAGACCCCGGGAAAAATTTATATACATACTCAAACGAAGCGTAACCTGACCGGACTTTGTCTGGATGCGAGATCTTCAAAAGATGACTCTTTGGAAACGTTGCGCGCTTCTCGTATGTCTTGCCGTCTTAATAGGATTCACCAGCGGATGTGGAGGTGGTGGTTCTGCGGTGACGCAGTCATCAAATACGCCTCCACCCCCACCTCCGCCTCCGCCGCCTCCTCCTCCACCTCCACCCTCGCCTCCATCGTCCCACTCGGTTTCCGTCTCCTGGCAGGCGAGCTCTTCGGCGGGCGTTGTTAGCTACAACGTCTATCGGTCGCTGCAAACAGGCGGCCCGTACACACGAGTTGGAAGCGCGCTGGGCGTCAGCTTTACCGATACAGGTGTCCAGGGCAGCACGACCTATTTCTATGTAATCACGGCTGTGAACAGCGGCGGAGTGGAGAGTCCGGCCTCGTCGCCGGAGCAAAGCGTGACGGTGCCGAAGTAGGAACGGCCCAGCAATCGGGTCATCGGGTCGTCGGGTTATCGGGTCATCGGAAAACCGAGTCGCACCATCGTCGTTGTGCAGGTAAGGCAGCATTGATTCTGGATGACTTAGAGCAGAGTCACAGGTCAGGAAACAGGAAACAGAAAAGACAAACCCAGGATCGAACTGACAGTCAGGGCAAAGGATGCGAGGAAAAGTTGCTGAGTTCCATGAAAAAGTTGGCAATTCGAAAGATGCTTAGTCAGCGTTTGGCAACGGCGGGAATTTTGCTGCTGCTGATCATTTTTGCGGGCTTGCTTCCGGCCGCAGGCCAGAGTCAGCCGCCGGTGATCTTTTTCACCGACATTGATAGCGGCCCAAACTCCGGCGGTGAAAGCGTGAACGGATTCTCCGGGGCTTACGTTACGTTGTATGGAAATTTCTTTGGCGCTCCGCAAGGCTCATCCACGGTCACGTGGAATGGCCAGAACTGCCTGCGGGTTGTGCCTGCGATTGGATCGTATTCAGGATGGGGCACGCCGCATCTGTGGTACCAGAAAATCGTGGTACAGGTTGGGCCTTCGTGCACGCCAGGCGCGGGCAACTTTGTGGTCACGGTCAACGCGATGGCTTCCAATGGGATAGCCTTCACCGTCCGCTCTGCCGGCACTCTGCGCTTCGTCTCTACCACAGGTAACAATAGCAACAGCGGGAGCTTCGCCAGTCCTTTTGCAACTATCCCGCATTGCAAGGACGCCATGAAGCCAGGCGACATCTGCTACATCGAAGATGGAGTCACGGCCGGCGTGCTGGATAATTTCGATTCCACTTTAGAGCTGGAGAGCGGCGGAACTGCCGGCAATCCGATTGCTTTTGTTGCCTATCCAGGGGCCACAGCCACGCTGGGCAGCGCGCAAAGGACCTATGGTCTGCGGGTGCCTAACATTAACGTCTCGGCTAATTACGTCACAGTGGCAGGCCTGTTCTTTAGTCCCAGCGATCAGGGCATGAACCCCACCAACTCCACGAACTGGAGAGTGGTGGGCAACAACTTCCAATGTCCTACGGCCAATGGGCAAGACGGATGTTTCACCACCAACCAAATCAGTACCATCCAGTTTCTGGGCAACGAAATGAGCAACACCGGCATAACAGCGGCCAGCAAACAGCAGCATGCGGTTTATTTTTCCACTGACACAAACCATGTGGTGGCAGCGTGGAACTATATTCACGATAACCGGAGCTGCCGCGCCATGCAGTTCCATTCTTCACCGCTGAACGGCGGAGGAGCCAGCGATCCTACCGGTCACAACATGTTCGACCTCTCAGTGCATGACAACCTGATTCATGATGATCCCTGTGACGGAATCAATTTTGCCACCGTGGATCCATCCCAGGGCAGGGTAGAGGCGTACAACAATGTGATCTATCACACGGGGATCGGGCCGTCCCCCAGGGACGGCGATTCCGGCGACTATAGCTGCATCTACATGGCTTACATCACCAACACCGGCCCAGTCGGCGGTGGAACAGTGGAAATCTACAACAACACTTTATATGACTGCGGCGCGCACGCCACCAACATTGCCAACAACGGCAGTTTCATCATTGCCGGAGGCGAAGCCAGCTTGCTGGCGAGAATCCGCAACAATGTGACGTACCAACTGGGAAGCGAGCCTTTTGGCAACGGCGGCGGATGGAACTCCAGCCTGGTGAGTGGCTCCAATAATGTGATGCACAGTACCCGTAGTGCTTCTTTGCCTTCATTTGTCACCGGCACAATTACATCCGATCCGTTGTTTCTGGACCTGATATTGCCCAATCTACATTTGAAGTCCGGAAGCCCGGCCATTGACGCGGCCATCACCATCAACTCCAGCAACACCTACAACAACTACCTGCCCTGGAATGGAAATCCTATGGCTTTCGACGGAGTATCGCGGCCGCAGGGCCCCGCATTCGACATCGGCGCCTTCGAGTTTTTTACCGGCAGCGATTCACGACCGAATGCTCCGACGGGTGTGAGCCTGGTGGCGCACTAGAAGAGGCATCGGTTTATCGGGGCACCACCACCCCGCCACGCGAAGCGCGCGTCGGGGACCCCGGGCATCGGTGCATCGGTGCATCGGAGGAGAAACGGCCGAAGAATTTGGTAATTGAGTAATTTGGTAATTGGGTAATTTGAAAATCAAAAGCCAACCTCCAGGTATGGGCCTACTTTGCTTTTGCACGCGTCAATGCTTGCAGGCGCTCCTTGTTGATCTTGAGCACGATTCCAGCGTTGCGGTCGGCCACCTCGCTCACCTTATATTCCGCTGAGGTACCCAGCACCTGGGCCAATTCAGATGGACTGAGCTGATAGTCGTCAGTCAACCACTGGGCCATGTTGGAGGTGGCGTCGCGGAACGCTTCATCGAGTGAGCCACCCAGTCCCATGGCCATGATATGGGTTGGTGATTCCACTCGTGGTCCACTGGGGTGCTTGTCAGGAATCACGTCCACCGTGAACTCCACATCCATGGAGGTTTCAAGGGCGTTGCCATTGAGCTCGCCATCGCCTTGAAGCGCGTGTCCATCGCCAACATAAAGGAGAGCGCCGGGGACCCTTACTGGCAGGTAAACCGTTGCACCCTCGATAATCTCATTGAAGTCCATGTTTCCGCCCCAGCTTCCAGAATCGCCTGTATTGGGCGCTGCTTGAGCCGAGTTGGGCGCGGTGGCAACGCATCCCAGCATGGGACGCAAGGGAACTGAATAGCGCGAGAGATGTTCGCCGGGCTTTTCTGTGGTTGCTACTCCGCGTTGAGTGTCGAGATGCCAACGTACGTCCTTCCCGGTATCCTTCATTTTCACTGCGAGATCACTATCAAGGCCGCGGTCAACCAGGCCGTCATCACTAATGGCCCAGTCACGGTTCAGTCGCAGCCGCGTGAAGTGCACAACCAGCGTGTCTCCGGGCACAGCCGTCTCAATATAGAACGGTCCAGTCTCCGGATTCCCGCCCAGAACGCGCCTCACATTCTTCTCGTCCGTACCGCCGGCGTCGACTGTAGTGGTATGGATGGTATCGCCGGGCCAGACAGTAAGCACAGGTTTGTTGAAGGCAGAAAATTGGCGATAAAAAGTGCTCGGCGTAAATTCATGGCGTCGCGGCGGTCCAGCGATGCGCTGCGGAACGAGCTGTGCGGTGAACTGGTGAGTATCGGGATGAGCCGGGTCATCGGGGTCAGTAAAGACGATGGTCCCAGACATAGTGTTGCCTTGGATGGTGGCATTGCATTCTTCAGTGCCTCCCTGCTCGTTCTTGGCCAGGAAATGCAGGGAAGAGCCACTGAGCGACCCTTCAAGCTTGTCCCGGGAAAAGTCTCCGGTGATCTTGTCTCCCTGTTGCTGAAGTCTCATCGAGCGGTTGATGGGAGTGCCGTAAAGATCAACGCTGACCATCCATCGTCCAGAGACGTTTGGCGCCTGATGCGAGTCTGGTTTTGCCGGAGTCTGCGCCGGTAGAAAGGCCGGAACAAAAGACAACAAAAATATGAGTCGCCACATGACTGCCTCCTTGGCTAAGCGTGACTTATTTTAGACGCCGGGGAGTGGAAGTGGTTCGTAACCAGTTGTGAGCCGATAGGCTGATTTGCATGACTGCTATACTCGCTGCATGACATCAGGAAATGAGCCCTTAGCGGCGCTGGGCCGCTATTGGGGCCACAGCTCATTTCGTCCGCTTCAGGAACGGATCGTTGACAGCCTCCTGACAGGTCACGATACCTGCGTGGTCATGCCTACCGGCGGGGGCAAGTCGTTGTGCTATCAATTGCCCGCTGCATTGCTGCCGGAGAAGACCGTCGTTGTGGTTTCACCGCTCATTGCCCTCATGCAGGACCAGGTGAACCAGCTTGCCCAAATGGGAATTCCTGCGGCCATGCTGAACAGCACGCTCTCCAGGCAGGAGCAGTTCCAGGTGACGTGGCGGGCAAAGGAAGGGCAGTACCGGCTGCTGTATCTCTCTCCGGAACGGCTGGCACGCCCCGATACTGTTCCCTGGCTGAAAGCAGTGCCGATTGCGTTTTTCGTGATTGATGAGGCGCATTGCATTTCTGAATGGGGCCACGAGTTCCGGCCGGACTACCGGCAACTCAGCTCGTTGCGCCAGCACTTTCCGGATCGTCCTATTGCGGCGTTCACGGCCAGCGCCACGCGCCGTGTGCGTCACGACATTATTGAACAGCTCCGCCTGCGCGATCCGCATAAGTATATTGCCAGCTTTCATCGCGCCAACCTTCGCTACTTTGTGCACGAATGCGATGCCCAGGCCCAGCCGGCGCTTCTGGTGCGAGCGCTGAAACAGCATGCGGGCAGCAACGTGATCGTCTATTCACCCACCATCAGGAGAGTGAGTGAGACAGTCGAATTTCTTGAAGAGCAGGGAATTGCCGCCCTGGGCTATCACGCCAGAATGGACAATGAGCAGCGCAAGCGCAACCAGGAGCGCTGGATGGCCGATGAGGTCAAAGTTCTGGTGGGCACAATCGCTTTCGGGCTTGGGATCAACAAGGCGGCCGTGCGTTCGGTGATCCACCTGGCTCTGCCCAAATCGATTGAGCAGTATTACCAGGAGGCGGGGCGGGCGGGACGCGATGGCCAGCCCTCGGACTGCATCCTGCTGTGGCAGAAACGTGATCTTGGCCTGCTGACGTATTTCATCAACCAGATTGTCGATCCGGCGGAGAAGCAACGGGCCTGGCAGCGCTATCACGATATTTGCGGCTTTGCCGAGTCGTCGCGCTGCCGTCATCGCCAGATTTGCCTGCACTTTGGCGAGAACCCAAAATGGAATACCTGCGGCGCATGCGACGTCTGCGCCATGATCCCTGCGTGGCTCGCCCGTCTTTCCGCACAGCCGGCGCGAAGGAACAAGAAGAGCGCGTCCGCTTCCAACGGCAAGGCACGCCAACAGCCGGAATCGGTGAATCCACCCACAATTTCCAGGCATAGTGAAGAGCTGCTTAAACGGCTGAGGGCATGGCGGCGCTCCGTCTCTGTGGCTCGAGGCATTCCTGCTTTCACCGTAATGCACGATCGGACGCTGGATGAATTGAGCCGGATGCAGCCCAACTCCCTGGATGAGTTGCGCGATATTCATGGCATAGGCGAGCGCAAGGTCGAGCAGTATGGAACTGAAATCGTGAACGCGATTAAGCAGTTCAGGAAAGCAAACCCATGAGCAAGAACAACAGCTCTCAACCACAGAGGACACAGAGGCACGCGGAGCCACAACCAAAATTTGCCGCAGATTTCCGCGAGATGAGCGCGGATTGATAAATATCGAGAATCGGTTCACCAGCACCCCGCCACGCGAAGCGCGCGTCGGGGACCCCGCGCAAATGCCGTTCACTTTGATGAGAAATTGAATTTCGTTCGTTAATAGGCAAGCAAGAACACGGACAGCGGTGTTTACCCCAATGATCTTCGTGGCTCCAGTACTGCCAACAGCTTCGTGGAAGCGAAACTTGGGCGGGGCAGCTCCCTCGGCCCTACGCACGCGCTGACGACCACCCCACCACGCGCCAAAACAAGACAAGAACCGCGCGTGTTGGGGGCCCCGGGTTAAGACGCGCGCGTGCGCTTTACGGGCGCTTTGATTGTATGACGACAACGGCCCCCAAACAGTCTCGAGTAAACTCGATGTGCTGATGACCGAAGAGCTCGAGACGAAGGAGGCCGTATATGAAGTATATAGGGTGTGACTTTCATCCGAGCTTCCAACAGA
>DATDGH010000460.1:0-6306 GCA_036522215.1 Candidatus Angelobacter sp.
TTTAAACGCAGGACAAAAAGCGGTCAAACCTTAAAGCTCTTTAATGTAGTGGCACTCAAGGCGAGGTGCGTAGCCTACCTACTGAGACCTGCGGCCGCATCAATTGACCCTGGAACCGGCCGAGTGTCCGCGCACGGCCCGTACAAGGCTTACGGTGAATCCGGTTAAGGCAGCCAGAAGCGCCACGGGAGCGGCCGCTTTGTACGTCAGCGTCATGTCAGGCGGAGTGTGCGTAAAGGCCCTCATAATGAGAAGCAGGAAGCACAAAAAGGCGACGGAGACAAAAAAGCAAATAACTCCCGTGACCAGACCGATAGCCGCGCTTAAGACCAATTTACCCATTAGAACCCTGCGGCAGCCGTAACCGCCTGCGTATAGAATAATACCGTGACTCAGGCCGCCCATGCAGAGCTGCGCACGGCTTTGGAAGTAATTCGCGACGCTCGCGTCAATCAGTCGTCCAACGGCATTTTGTACACCACCGCCGGCGAAATCAGCCTTCCGCCATCCGAGCTTGAGACCATGATCGCAGCCGTTCCCAGGAGCATCGCCGCCGCCCTGGACCGCAAAGCCTTTTACTTCGTCCCCCTGACGGTAAGCGAGGGTGACCGGACGCTGGTCGCGGAGCGCTTTGATAACGCTCTGAAGGACCAGGCTATCTGTCATCGCAATATTGATGCTGGCGACTCGCAGTGCGTCTTTATCTCCACACGGTTGCTGGATGACAAGTTCTCCATTGCTTTCGAGTTTTATATCAACGTCGGCCACGCATTTGTGGAGAAGGCGGGCACCTCGCCGGAATTTGAGGACCTGGTGTGGAAGCAGGCCTGCAGCGCGGTGCGCGGAGAAACCAGCCTGGATGCCTTCGAGTTCCGCAAGCTGGCCACGGGCGAACACTCCGGCCGCCAGGATGAAAAAGCCAGATCGGACTACTCGGCGGCGGCGTTTTCTGACGCCATCGCCATTTACATCCTCTCGCTGTATCTGGACGTCGATTACTACGAATTGCGCGAGCGCGAATATCCTCTACTCAATCCCTCGGCCCTCGGCGACCGCCTTAAAAAAGTGGCGGAGATTTTTCCACCCAATTCCGGCTTCCAGTTCAACATCTTCTACAAGCGGCGCAGTTGAGAAAAGATGATTGCACACCTTCGTGGAAAATTGATTTCCAAGCACCCCAACCAGGCCATCGTCGAGGCTGCGGGCGTCGGTTATGAGGTCAATATCAGTATTCCCACTTTTTCCGGGCTTCCGGCCCTGGGGTCAGAGGTGGCGCTGTTCATCTACACCCATGTGCGCGAAGATGCGCTCGCGCTCTATGGCTTTCTGCGATCTGAAGACAAGCAACTTTTTGAAAAACTGTTGAGCGTAAGCGGCATTGGCCCAAAGCTAGCCATCACCATCTTAAGCGGCATGCCGGCCGACGCCATGGTGGCGGCGATCAAAGGAAACAACCTTACAGCTCTGACCCGCATTCCCGGCATAGGCAAAAAGACCGCAGAAAGAATGGTCCTGGAACTTCGCGACAAGCTCGGTACGTTCGCCGCGTCGGAAGCCGTAACCGCTGCCTCGCCCGTGGAAGAAGACGTGATCTCAGCCCTGGTCAACCTTGGCTATCAGCGAGGCGTGGCGGAGAAAACTCTCACCCATCTGGGCAAGAGGCCTGATGAATCCTTCGATACCCTTTTTCGCAAGTCACTGGCCGCATTAGCAAAGTAACCTTGCGCACTCCTCAAACGGCGGTACACTGGGCCTGATATGCGACTACTCCGAGCTATCGGTCTTACGGTCCTTGTTCTGGCAGCACTGGTTCGCGCGGGCGACAAGAAGAACGGGCAGCTCTACTCCAAGCCCGGCCAGACCGCCGACGTTGAGATCAGGAAGCTGGTCACCGCCCGGCAGAGCTGCGAAAACTGGGCCGTTGCCGCGGGCCTCGAGACGATGCTAAGGCAGCAGGATGTGGCACTCGACCAGAATTTCTGGGTGGTGCGCATCAGCGGTGGCGAGATCTGCGCTCCCGCGCTTCCTTCGCTGGATGTCCTTAACGATGTGGTCAACCATGACTTTACTCTGGAAGATGGCCGTCACGTCCGGTTGGAATTGCACTACATCCCCGGCGCTCCCGTGGATGTGGATGCAGTGATCGCCGGGTTAAAGCGCCAGCAACTCTCACTGCTCCTGTTGCGTGGGCATCTCTACTACCTCACGGGCGTAACCTACGATGAATCCGTCAATCGCGACGGCACGCGTTTTTTTGTGATCAGCGAGCTGCGCCTGGCCAATACTTACTCCAATCAGCCGGGCCTGGCCTTCACCAAAGGCCGCAACAGCATGGACGACATCGGCGGAATCCTCACAGTGAGCGTCACACCGACAAACCAGCGCTGATGCATTTTATCGAGATTGTTCGAACGGATCCTTCATCCATGCCCACGAACGTGCTTCCCTTCAGCCCAAGATGTAGGCGGGCTGAGTGCTGACTGCTGACTGCTGAATGCTGAATGCTTATTTCCCAATGCAGAAGCTACTGAAAATCAAATTCAGAATATCGTCAGCCGTAGTCTCCCCCGTGATCGCATCCAGCGGACGCAGAGCCGCGTAAAGATCGATCATGATCATCTCGTGCGGCACCTTGCCCTGAACGGCTCTCTGCGCCGCAGCCAGGGCCGACAGCGACTCTTCCACCAGGCGCTCATGCCGCATGTTGGTTAGAAATCCAGTCTCCTGCTCTCCCGCAGGTTGGCCGGAGACTGCACTGAGGATCTCAGCGCGCAGGTGATCAATGCCTTCGCCTGTCACCGCGGATGTTCTTATCAACTTGAAGCCATCCGGCTGAGCAATGGAAGTGGCAGCGAGGTCGGCTTTGTTCGCCGCTACCAGTGCGCGCCTGCTTTTTACCGCTTGCAGAAGTGTCTCATCGTCCTTGAGCATGCCGGCCGAGCTATCCAGGACCACCACCACCATGTCGGCTTCGCTCAAGGCCTCATACGATTTGCGGATGCCGATGCTCTCTGCCTCCTCCGTGGAGTGCCGGATTCCCGCCGTATCAATCAGCTTAAGAGGAATGCCGCCCAGGGCAACAGTCTCCGTCACCAGATCACGCGTAGTTCCCGGAGTGGCAGTCACAATGGCGCGCTCGCGTTCCACCAGGCGGTTGAACAGGCTGGATTTCCCTACATTTGGCCGGCCCACGATGGCCAGCGTGAATCCTTCGTGAACGACCTTGCCGTAGGCGAAGGAGGCTTTGAGCTTCTCCAGCGGCTCTTTTACCTCAGCAATGTGGGCCAGAATCTGCGCAGACGGCAGAACCGCCACGTCATCTTCCGCAAAATCAATTCCTGCTTCCATCACTGCAATCAGGTCGACCAGCTTCTTCTTGATGGGCTGAAGGCGTTTGGAAAGTGCTCCTTCGAGCTGCTGCGCGGCAACTTTGGCCTGGTAAAGAGTTTGCGACTCAATCAGGTCGCGCACTGCTTCGGCCTGGGTCAAGTCGAGCCGGCCGTTCAGGAAGGCGCGCATGGTGAATTCCCCGGGCTCGGCTAGACGTGCGCCGCGCGCCAAGGCCATCTCTACCACATGACCCAGCACCACTGGCGATCCGTGGGCGGAGATTTCAACTACATCGTCCGTAGTGTAAGAGTGGGGCTTGGCAAAGAAAGTTACAACCGCCTCATCGATGCGCTCACCCGACTCAGGCTCAACCAACTCGGCCAATGCGGCCCGTCCGGCTTCCATCTCGTGCTTCAAGCGAAGCATGGACTCTGCGATCGGCCGCGACTCTGGACCGGACAATCGCACCACGCCGATGCCTCCGCGTCCGGGCGGAGTGGCTGCGGCGACAATCGTATCGTCGAGTTCCACAACTTACATTCTAGTGGTGACCGGGAATGCTGGGATTATGATTGCCGGATTCCAGGCGGACGAGATGAGCCTCCAGTCGCTCGTACATGCGGTCTACCTTGCGGTGCAGGTGAGCGACCTCCAGTTCTGCCTTGAAATTGACCTGGTAGTCCAGATCGGACTTCAACCGGTCCTTCGACGCCTGCCGGTTCTGGGACATCATGATCACCGGCGCCTGGATGGCCGCAACCATCGCCAGCAACAGGTTCAGCAGAATGTACGGATACGGATCGAAGGGGCTCCGCTGTACAGAGGTTGAATTCATAAACATCCAAAATGCTGTAGCTGCAAAAAATACCGCGATAAAAGTCCATGACCCGCCGAAAGCCGCAACTCGATCGGCCATCCGTTGCGCCAGCGTCGATCTCTCCCGCTCCTCCACATTCACATTGCGTGACACCTGGGTGCGGAGAAGCTCATGCGTGGTGCGCAACCGCCGGCCTACAACCGTCAGCAGGTCGAGCGCGGCATGCGGGTGCTCATCAATGAATTCAAGCAGGCGCTCGCGATGCAGAGAAAGCATCTGCGCGTCCTCAACGGCAATGGCAGTGGCCGTTCTTGGCCCACCATCGAGAAAAGAGAGTTCGCCGATCACGTCACCGTGCTCGTTCTCTCCCAGTACCACCCTTTCCCCATCCGGATTCTCGACGTAAATCTCCACCCGGCCGGTGCGCACGATATAGACTTCCGCGCCGGCATCGCCGACTTCAAAAACTGTCTCGCCCTGCTTGAAGTTGCGGCCGTCCATCAACCGGGAAAGGGCTTCGCGTTCTACCTCATCCATTAGTTCGAAAATTGGGACTTCGCCGATCATCTTCACATCAGCAGACATACTTGAACTCCGTAGAAAGTGGCTTCCACGCACCGGGCCTCAGGCCTGCGGCGCATGCGAGCAAAGAGTAACACTGTTGATTGCAGTTCTGACAGTCAACTTTGGGATGAGGGTGGAGGAATAATAGTTGATTAGCCTTTGACAACGACTATCGACGCTGGGGCCGCGCAGGTTTGTAGTCTCGAGGATAGAGCACCACGTATCGGCGTCCGCCCTCGCCCTCGCTCTGCGTGGTAAGCGATTGATGGTCACGGAAGGCCAGGTGAATGAGCCGGCGCTCGCGCGACGACATTGGGGCAAACGAATAAGGTGTGCCGCTCTTGAGGACGCGTTCCGCAGCCACCTGGGCCGCCAGTTTCAGTTCCTGCTGGCGGGCAGCGCGATATCCACGGCAATCGAAGCTGATCTTGTCATGATCATCACCGCTCAATCGCAATGATTCATGAATGATGGTTTCGACGGCGCGCAGCATTTCGCCGTTGCGCTCCAGCAGCAGGCTGCTGTCCGGCCCGGCCAGCTCCACCAGAATCTCCGGTTGCTCCAGGTTCTCGCCGCCCGGAGCGACTGGCGGATTGACCGTGATGCGGTATTTCAGTTTGAAACCGCCTGTGCCGATCATCATGGTGAGCAACGACTCTATTTTCTTGGCTACGGCAACTTTGTCCTGAAGCATAGTTAGAATCCAAAATCGCGGAGTGTTATCCCCCAAAATAGACTAGCGCTTGCGCACCGCCCGCTTTTCCATGGTCTTGCGCACCTGCTTGCCGAACTCTGTTCTATTGATTGCGATCTGCTGCACCCAGGCCAGCAGGTTGCTGATCGCCCAGTAGATTCCCAGACCGGCCGGAAGCCCCCAACTGATAAGCCCCAGCATGAGAGGCATCACGATCTGCATCATCTTCTGTTGTGCCGGCTCCATGCCTCCCTGCGGCAGCGTCTTCTGGCTGAAGTACATGGTAATCATGATCAGGATGGGCAGGATGTGCAGTGGATCGGCGCCGGAAAGGTCATGGATCCAGATCCAGCTCGCCTGTCGCAGGTCGATGGCGTTACCCAGCACCGAGTAAAACGCATACAGGAATGGCAGCTGAAGCAACATGGGGAAACAACCCCCCACAGGATTTACGCCTTCCTTCTTGTAAAGCGCCGACATTTCCTGTTGCATCTGCGCTCGTCTCGGATCAGTCAGGCTGTAGCGCTTGTACTTCTCCGTGATGGCCTTCACCTGCGGCTGGATCTTCTGCATCTTCAGCGAGGACTTCATGCTGGAAAGCCGCAACGGCAACAGCACGCCGTTGATCACGATAGTGACGAATGCAATGGCCCATCCCCAGTTGGGAATCATGTGATGGTAGGTCCACTTGAGCCACACAAATAATGGGCGCGAGATAAATCCGAACCAGCCGAAATCAATCAGACCGCGCAAGTCCGGACCACTGGGCTGCGGCTGGATGCTTTCCAGCACTTCTACTTCTTTGGGTC
Source organism: Candidatus Angelobacter sp. (assembly GCA_036522215.1). GTDB lineage: Bacteria > Acidobacteriota > Terriglobia > Terriglobales > Acidobacteriaceae > Angelobacter. The sequence continues at coordinate 6,215 of DATDGH010000460.1, forward strand.
CGACAAACAGATGCTCCTTCGTAATGCCATTTGCCTCGCCCACGCCAATTCCCAGTACTGCAACTTTGTCTTTCGCTCCCTCCGCCGGCTTC
>DATDGH010000461.1:0-10173 GCA_036522215.1 Candidatus Angelobacter sp.
CGCAAGTGTCAATCAAAACCCTTTTGGGTCTTCTAATCCGACTTCAAGATTACTGGATGAGGTGCTAGGGATGGATAGTAGCGAAGTATTATCCACGCGCTTTTAGCTGTCAAGAAAAAAATCAAAAATCAATCGAACGACTTCCACCGACGAGGTTCTTTTGGACTTGGATCGAACTCAGGGGAACAGCCAGCGTCGCACGCACCGCCTTGCGTACGAGCTGGGAAGGTTCAAGAGATCTCAGGGCAAATGCCAACCCGTGCGAGCGAATCGCACGGGTTGGTTTTAGCTGCATTCATTTTGAACAGCGCAGCAGCGCCTGACTTCGCAAACCGCCTCCAATATTGCAGTGAACTCCGGTAGCGTTGGCAGCGTTTGGCGTCAAGAATGAGACCCAGGCGCCGGCGGGTGGCGATGGAAGCTGTCCGTTCAGCACTATGCTGGCGCCCTGATTACAACTTGCCGTTACCGCGACGAAGCCTGCCGGGCAAGTTAGATTAATGGTTCCAACATAGTTCTGGGCAACGGTGACGTAGGTGGGAGGCGGCCCCGGCGGTCCTTGCGGCCCGGTTGGTCCTGCTGGACCTGGTGCTCCGCGCGGTCCAGCGGGCCCCCTTGCTCCAGTCAGACCTTGGGGGCCAGCCGGCCCTGCTGCTCCAGTCAGACCTTGTGGTCCTTGCGGCCCGGCGGGCCCCGTTGGTCCTGGGACACCTTGCGCTCCCTGCGGGCCGGGAGGGCCTGCCGCTCCGGGCACACCTTGTGCTCCCTGCGCTCCGTTGGCTCCCTGCTGGGCTAACAAAGCCCATTGAGATGGGCTGGTGTCCGGTTGATTACCCTGGTTGGCGCCGGCACTTGAAATCCAACTTGAACCATTGAAAAACACAGCATCGCCCACATTGTAGGCGGCGGTATTCTAAGAATAGGGAACAGTTCCAGCCACCGCAAGGCCGGATTGAACAGTCTGTGACTCTGCGGCAAGCAAATTGGTAGCGTACGCAATCGGGTGATCGCCGTGATCGGAAAGGTGACAGATGACAAGAACTGGGCCACAGGCCAGAGGCCACAGGGAAGAGCAGATCTAGAAGGCTGCGGAAAAAGTCAAAACCATTTGTTTAAACCGCTCCTCCCGCTTTGCGGGATGCGCGCTGGCCTGCGGCAGCAAGGAAAATAATCATTTTGAACGCATTTGACGCAGACTAAAGTCTGCTTGGCACGAATAAATTCGTCCCTGATACAAATCTTGCTGCGCGAAGTGCGTTTTTCCGCAATCTGCCAGGGAACAGGTTAGAGGTGACAGAAGAGGGAAAGGCCTTGAGCCACGAATGAACGCGAAGACGCAGCCGAGGGCGGCTGCGCTCCACTCTTTTTTTTGTTGCGGCTTGCCGCGCGTGCGCTATGGCAAGTTGGTGTTACACGGCCCGGAGGTGGGCTGGCTTGGGACCGTGGGCGGTGTGGCGAACGGTATGTTTGTGGTATCGAAAAATTCGCTCATATCTATCTGCACCACATCACGATGGGTGAGAGGTGGCAGATTGAAGCGGGTCTCGATCATCTTCAGAATCGCGGTGTTGTCCGCAGGTGTGTGGGAGACGTAATTCTTTTTGGAAAACGGCGACACCACCATCAGCGGGACACGGAAACCGGTGCGGTTAAAATCGCCCGGAGGGTCAGGCGGATTGGTGGTAATCAGGTCCTGGGGTGGGATGCCGTCCGGGCTGGGCACATGTTGCGCGCTGGCGTCGGTTGAGTAGACTCCATTGCCTGCAGGCTGGCGGTTAATGGATGGCCCCAGCATTTCCTGGATCGGCTGGCCGTCTACCATGGAGGCTACATGGTCATACAGTCCACCAGCTTCATCGAAGCTCATGATAAAGACGGAGTCCTTCCAGGAAGGGCTATTCATCAGCGCAGAAACCAGTGAAGTGGAGAAGGCTGCGCCTTTCTGGATGCTGGTTCCGGTGCCGGGATGTTCGTCCTGTCCGGTTTCGAAACCGGGATCGATATAGCTCACCTGGGGCAGCGTTCCGTTTTGCACGTCAGTCAGATATTGAGAAACAGGGAAGAAGTGCGAGGGAAATTTGCTATTGAAGCCCTTGAAGAAACCGGTCTCGCTATCTATGGTTGAATCCACCAGGTAAATCTTCCAGGTAATACCGTGCTGATCCAGCAGATCGAAGATAGTTTGTGCGGTTACCTGACTGGTGGGCTTGTGCGCGTGGCCTACTGAGGTACTGGCCACCATGTACATGCGGTTGGGTTCGGTCTCAGTCGGCGCCGGAGCAAACCAACGGTCGGAGGTGGCGAAGGTAGCGGCAAGGAAATAATGGGAAATAAGATCGCTCGACGTGTAGAAACCCATGACCCGCCTGCCGACCACGTCCTTCCCACCTTCTCCTTTGGCGGCGGCTGCACCTTCCACCACAAATCCATCCAGTGTGGGCGTGTTAGACGAAAGGTCGAAGCGGTTGAAATTGATGTGGCTGGTGGGCCATCCGGCGCTGGTATTTTCAATGCACATGCTGCTCAGATGAAAGGGCGTGATATTGCTGCCATCATCTGCGGGGTTGGACGCGGTGGGGGGATATTCATCCACTCCCGCCGCCAGCCCGAGCGTGGCCCGATATTCATTCAAATGGCCTAGATAGGTGTCGAAGGAGCGGTTCTCCTGCAACATGAAGACGATGTGATTGATTTTGGTCAAGTCTCCAGTGGGAGGCGGTGGACCTGGGGGCGGAGGTGGAGGTGGAGGCGGAGGTGGATTCGGGTTCGGAGGCGGATTTCCACCACCGCTGCCCTGCGCAGGCGCATTAGTACCGTTGGAGAGAAGAGCGCATCCGGTAAAAGCGGAGATGAGAATCGCAAGAAGCAGTGTAGTGAGTACCCGTGCCCAGACTCGTGCCATGCTTATGACCCCACGGTTAATAACCGTTTCGTACACAAAGATGTCAGCAGCAGGTCTGAAGTTGGCAGGAGCATCCCAGTTTTTTTACCGAGACCAGCGCGCGGGGTTGCCTGCGGTTGCAAGCTGCTGCCGGGCAACTCGGTTTTTGTCCGCTCCGTCTGATTAGCCGTGAGAGTTTGTTCCGGCACGGCTCACTCTCAACACTAAAGGAGATTCAATGAAAAGCGTTCGGCGTTATGCCGCTCTCTGCACCTTCATGCTTACGCTGGGTGTTCTTGCCGCGTACCCATGCTCTGCGCCGGCTCAAGGTCAAGAGCAAACGTCAGCAGGCGCGGGGCCTGGTTCCATGCCCAGCGTTGAGGACCAGCTCAAGGATCTGACAGCGAAGCTCAACCTCAGCGACGACCAGCAATCAAAAATCAAATCGGTTCTTGAAGACCAGCAGCAGCAAATGCAGGCAGAGAAGACAGATAATTCTCTATCGCGGGAAGACAGGTTGAGCAACGTGCGCAGAATACGCCATACGGCCAACTCTAAAATCCGTGACCTTTTGAATGACGAACAGAAGGTCAAGTTTGACCAGATGCAAAAGAGGTCTAATTAGCCGTCTGTTCTCAGCGAGAGGGTAAAACCTGAACGGCGCCCATCATCCCATTGGCGCTATGCTGGAGGATGTGGCAGTGGTACATGAGAGTGCCAACCGTGTTCGGATCGCGGAAGTCCATGCGCAGTTTGACGCTTGGGTAGGGGCCGCTGCCCTTCCAGTAGGGCAAGTCGATGGTGTCGCGTATGGCCGGGTCATGAATAGACTTGCCGTCAATCTCGACCACCTGGAAATGGATTTGATGAATATGGAAGACGTGTTCTTCGCGTGAGCGATTTTCAATGGTCCACTCTTCCACCGTCCCCTGGCGCGCGACCATGTTGGGAGGCGCTTCCATTTTGAATCTTGCCGGGGAGTGCCCCTCCACGGTCAAGTAAAACGACGTAGCGCCGAAGTCGGGATCATCCCGGGTTTCAGAGAAGAAAAGTTTCCGTTGGGTCACAGGCGTCGCAGTCTCCAAGGCCGCAAATCGGTCCATTCTCCGGGATGAGCGCGCAGTTTTGCGTATCCGATCCTGTGGAACCTGTGGCTGCTTGACGCTGACTATGGTGGCAATGGGACGTTTCGGATCATTCTCGCCGTCAGGCCCCGTGTCCCATGCCCTGGTAATTAACTCCGCGTGATCACCCAGTTTAGGTGTGCTGACGATGAACTCAGCCCGCGCGCCTGGTGGGAGCAGGACATCCGTTTGGCTAAGCGATCGGGCGTAGGCGCCACTGGCGCGCAGAGGGACGCCATCGATGGCCAGCAGACGCAAGGGTTGAGGCACGTTGTTTATCATCACCTGCAAGTCAAAAATTGTGTCTGCTGCGGCGTTCAGCACGCGCCAGAATTCTTCCTGATGCGGCGTGGTTTCAAGGATAGCAGGGACGTAGTCCGGGTAAAGCACAGGAACATAATTGAGAGAAACATCCCATCCTGGCGAATTGACGGAACGCTTTACTCCCAGCGGCAGCTTTTGATCCCGCAGGACAAGCACACGTTCCGGCAATCCGGCAATCTCGGGATGCACGCCACTGATCCCTTCAACAATGAGCGCGCCTGAAGCCCCTCCCAGCACTTGTGCTTCGCCGAAGGGATGGGGATGGGGATGGTACCAATAAAGTCCAGGGGTTGTGTCAGCGGGAATTTTGAAGCGGTAATCAAAAGTGGTTGCCGGATCAATCAGAGTATGCATGACGTCGTCCTGGTGACAACTGGGAGGAATATTCAGACCATGGAAATGCAGGTTTGTAGCGGCCAGGCTCATCTGGCCGCCGGCACACTGCGTGGAATCGTGCTCCATGCCATGCACAGGTTCCCTGGAGGTACTGGCGGGTAGCTCGTTGCGGAAATGGATGATGAGTTCATCGCCTGGATTCACTCGCAGAGTAGGCGCCTGCACTGCGCTGTCGCTGAGATAGCAGAAGCGCAATAACCCGCGAGCGTCCTCGGAGATCTCGAACTTTAGCGTCAACTCCAACCGGCCATTTTGGCTACGCAGTTCAGGCGGTTGCTGGACTGCTGAACCGGGCGTCTGGCGCGGACAAATGTTGTCCGCCGCTTGCGCTGCGCAAGCCTCCCCGAGCAAGGTCAGAACGCACAACAGCAATAGGGCGAGGGGCGCGCACTCATGCCGCGCTCGCATTTGCCACCTCTTATGAAAGGCCATTGCAAACCTTGTTCATGGACTGTTGCAAAATTCTCCGCGCCATTGGAACCAGAGTTGCTGCGCCGAGTTGCCATGTGGAGAAGTTACTTGTTTCCCTGTTTGGCCACCTCGCTGCCGCTGTTGTAGCGGACCAGGTTGGGAAACACTGGAGTCACTTCGAAAGACATCTTGTCGCGCGGGGAGATCAGGGCCACCGGCTTGCTCTTTTTCATTTCCACGTGATCATCCCAGGGATCGAGCTTGACGCGGCTGCCCAGGGGCAATGCGGGAATCTGGGCAACATTGTTGGTTTCGAGTTCGGGAGCGGACTGGATCAGCGAGCTCATTCGAGCATTGCCTCCGTGAGTCAGTTTATTGCCGAAGCGCGGATTGATCAGCCAGCTCAAGTGATGTGATTTCAGCTCCAGATCTTTCAGAAACAATCCGGCGGTGGCCAGCTTGTCTTTGTACGGGGAATTCTGGAGAAGCTCTATGCCCTTCTGGTCTGCGGCCTGCTCATCGTGTTCATTCATATTCAGGCCGATCTGCCGGAACACCTCTTCGTCGGGAAAGATCATGCGATCGCTGAAGGAATATTTGGTGTTCAGGCTGTGACCGAGCGCGATGTGAGCCAGGTCGTGGGCCAGCACCATGGCCAGCGAAGATTCGTCGGGCAATACGTCCAGCAGACCGCGGCTGACCACGATGGTATGGCCCACGGTGAAAGATTCAAGTGGGGTGGTCAATAGGACGCGGCAACGCACTTCAGCCTCAATGGTGAGCTTGTTGGTGATTTCCAGATTGTTGACCACGGTTTGCATCACCTTGGAGACCTCGCCGTCCGGAGCTAGAATGCCGGCCCGCTCCAGGCGGTCAAGAATGTTGTCCTCAGCCTGCCGCTCCCACAGATGCTGGCTCTCCACCGGGACAAACTCGTTATCGCCAGTAGCACTCTTGTCGCTGACGTCCTTGTCCTCCGATTCCACGCGCACGTTGGTGTATTCACTCTGTACCCCGGAATGCTTGAGGTCATAACCCCAAAGACGGGTCTGCCCTTTCATGGAGAGGGTGCGGAACATGGCATAGTTGGCGTCGGACTCTTCGGTGTAGACATAGGTGGGGAGCCATAGTCCGGGCTGGAGGTTCATCCGCCAGCTATCAAAGTGAAAAAATATTTGCTGCGCGACTGCGGTTCATAGGTGCCATTGAGCCGGACGATGTTGAAGTCCTGATTCTCCACCCAGATGCGGCCGACAAAGTGAGATCCCTTGAAGTGCGGTTTGGGCACAACATCATAGACTTTGGTGCGCACCTCGCCCAGAAACTGCTCGCGCAGGAACTTCAAATCGTAGTGGTCTTTATCGAAAGCATAGTTGAGGAAGATGAGCTGCATGAATCCGGCGGGAACATAGTTCATTTTGTAGAAATTATTCAGCCGGTCCAGCACCCTTCCCAGCAGGCTTCTAGGGCCCTTCTTGTCAAACACCTTGTCGTTGATTCCTTTTTCATTCAAGACCAGGCGACCAAGGAAGTATTTGTCGCTATCGGGAACGTTGCCCAGTTCCTTGTCCGGCTTGAGGTTCTGGATGTAGGTTTCCACCATGGGCGTGAATTTATGCATCGTTTCCACCAATTTTGCTTCCTGATAGAAGATCCGTTCCGCATCAGGATTGGCCACCGCATTGGTGTTGTCGGGCTTAGGCTTGGAGTGATCGGAGGCAGCCCACACGGGCGCAGCCAGAATCACAGCCAGCAGCAGACCGAAGATTTTGCAAAGAGAACGCATACATTCCTCCCAGGGAACCTCTATTCAGCTAGTTCAAAGACAATATGGACAACGGCGTTGGAATCGTAAGGACGGCCATCTCTGGTGGCCGGGCGAAATTTAATTAGTTGCGCGGCGTGCAGTGCGGATTCATCCAGCCCGTGGCCCAGGCCTCGGGTAACGCCGTTGACTCTCAGGTCGCCCGAGGCGCTGAACATCACCGCCACAAGGACCTCACCCTGAATTCGGAGCTGGCGAGCCTCAGGGGTGTAGACCGGCTTGGGCTTGTAGAGGATCTCCACCGCGGTGGTTTCAGGTTTGCTTTCCGCGCGAGCTTTGGGTGCGGGCGCGGCCATATTGGAAAACCCGGCCGTGCTTACCGTTCCCTTTGGATGGTTCCCATTCCCTGGCCCGGCCACGCCGTCTCCGAAGCCGGCACTTACTACCGTGCCAGGGGTGCCATGAGTGCCACCTGAGCCATTGCCTTTGCCTGCCCCAGACGGCAGATCAAAAGATCCCAGGTTGGCCACCGTGAGTGTGCGCTTGGCTTGAGATGTGCCTGGCACTCCGTTTGGATCGCCAAAGCCGCCAGTCTGCACCTGGCGTTCCGGTTTGTGTTCAGTAGCAGGGAGCGAGCTACCGGAAGCAAATGTGTTCGTGATGATTTCCTTTTTGGGCGGCTCGGGTTTTACTACGGCAGCCGCTGGGAATGTTTCCGGCGCCACTTCTGTCTTTGGTTGCGGCGGTGGCGGAACTACCGGTTCAGGAACTCTGGTTTTTTCTACCGGTGGTGGCGGCTCGATCTTGGGAGGAGTAATCTTTGCCAGCTCCCGGACCGGCGGCGCCTGAACTTTAGGCACGACCACCGGCGGCGCCTGCACCCTGGGCAGATAAATAGGTGTTACCAACTTGGCGTTGGTCTGCACGATGTTCGGTTCACGAAACCAATAGGCAGACTCCACCAGAAGCAACAGCGCCAGGGCATGCAGGACCACGCTCCAGACCATGCGTTCTTTGTAACGTGGTGGCGGCAGTTCATGGCGGAAGGTCGGAACCTTATAGCCTGTTGAGAATGACTTCAAGTTCGCTGAAGGCGACACAACCTTAAGCGGCGAGGTTCGTTGTGGTTCCCAGCTATTCGCTCGCTTCAACATGGGTTTCCTTCCCGGTCAGATGCGCGATGCGCGAGGGCAGGCCGGCTGCAGATTTTTTCACGGCTTTGATTGCAAACAAACAACAGGAACTCCGGGCACCCAGAAGCTCAGGTTGATCATTGGGTTGATGACTTGGTCAATCGCGGTGTTGCCCAGTAGCTCTGCTTTCACAAACTTTTCATGGTCAATCGGTTTTGTTATCCAGTTAAGCAACCAGCGGAGCAGCTCCGCATTCCTAATAAGCGGAGAAGTTGCTGGCATGATGAGGAAGCGGCCGGTTGTGGGCGTTGTCTTTGGCACTCGCCCGGAAGCAATTAAGTTAGCACCCGTCATTTTCGAATTACGGAAACGGGCAGACGAATTTGAGCCGCTGGTGATTGCCACGTCGCAGCACCGGCAGATGCTCGACCAGGTATTGGATGTATTCGGCATCCGCCCGGACATCGATCTCAATCTCATGCAGCCGAACCAGGGCCTGAATGCAATCACTCGACGATTGCTGGAGGCCATGGACGATGTACTGGAACGAACCAGTATCGATTGTCTTCTGGTGCAGGGCGACACCGCCTCCGCATTTGCGGCCGCGCTGGCGGCTTTTTACCGCAGGGTTCCGGTGGCACACGTGGAGGCGGGTTTGCGCAGTCGTGATCTCAACAATCCATGGCCGGAGGAGGCGAACCGGCGACTGGCCGGCGTAGTCACCGGCCTTCACCTGGCGCCGACTCCCCTTGCGCGCCAGAACCTGATCGATGAATCCGTCCCTATGGAGAATGTAGTGGTCACGGGCAATACCGTGGTGGACTCGGTGGAGATGCTGCTGGAGATGAATGCACTGGAGCGGCCGCTGCCGGCCGGTATTCCAGAAGATGGCAGCCGGATCATCCTGATTACATCGCACCGCCGCGAGTCCTGGGGCGTGGAGTTGGAGAACATCTGCGGCGCAATCTGCGACCTGGTGGAGAGCTTCAGCGACGTGCGGGTAATTTATCCCGTCCATCTGAATCCCAATGTGCGCAACACGGTGCTGGCGCACCTGAACAATGTTGATCGCGTACATCTGATTCCTCCCGTCGACTATTTTGAGTTTCTATCTCTCCTGCGCCGCTGTCACCTTGTACTGACCGATTCAGGCGGAGTACAGGAGGAAGCTCCCACCTTCCACAAACCGGTGCTGGTGTTGCGGAGGGTTACGGAGCGGCCGGAAGCATCCATGATGGGATTGGCTAAGGTGGTGGGAACCCAGCGTCAAACGATTGTGCGCGAAGCCACCCGGCTGTTGCGCAACGCCTTCGCGTATAGCGCCATGTCGTCAGGCTCCAACCCTTACGGCGACGGGCATGCGTCTGAACGGATAGCAGAAACACTTTTGCGATGGACATGCGGAGAACTTCCGCTCCTGGAAGAATGGCAGCAATTCCAGGGAACAACACAGATTGAGCAGGCTGCAGCTTAAGACTTGGTTGTACCGTGGGTGATGCGGCACAAGCAGCAGCAGTTTTTGATTTTTACTCAGGAATTTGGGCCCCAACTCTGAAAGTTTTTTGCACGCGCGATGCCCAAACGAATCAACTCAGCAAGGTTTTTCGATAGTACAAGCGGGATTCGCCAAAGCCTATGCCTCTGCTCTACTTATTCGTTACGGTCATCCTGCTCATCTGTATCTATACGGTTCGGCACTACTTCTTTACCTTGAACCGGGTCCTCGCCGGCCAGCGCCATCCCTACATAGACATTGATACTGCAGACTGGCCTGCGGTGACGGTGCTCATTGCCGCGCACAATGAACAGGCGGTCATAGCGGACATCCTTGAAGCGCTGCTGGCCGTAGATTATCCGCAAGACAAACTGGCGATCGTTCCTGTCAACGACCGCTCCACTGACAACACGCGGCAGATCATTGATGACTATGTGGAGCATTATCCCGGGCGCATTACTCCTTTTCATCGTGCTGGCGGGAAAGCTGGAAAGGCTGCGGCCCTCAAGGATGCCATGGCGTACGTCCGCACTGAAGTCTTTCTCATCTTTGACGCCGACTATGTACCCGGCAAGGCGCTCATACGACAACTGCTGGCGCCGTTCTTTGATCCAGAGGTGGGCAGCGTGATGGGTCGAGTGGTT
>DATDGH010000462.1:0-1806 GCA_036522215.1 Candidatus Angelobacter sp.
CAAAATTACCAAATTACCAAATTACCCAATTACCAAATTCTCCAATGATTCCATGCACTTTCGTTCCTTGTTGCTCGACTGCAACTGTGCTAACACAGCTACAGATGGAGCTCCAGACAGAAGCCGAATTCATAGAGGTTAAATCTCCGATTGACCGCTTTCGCGAGCAGTGGAACGCGGAAACAGGAACGGGAGGTTTTTTCCGCCAGCGCACCTTCATCCTGAAGCATCCTGAACTGGTTCAATATGCGGAACTGGCCGGAGCCAAGGGCTGGTCGCAGCCTCTCGCGTTCGCTTTGAAAGGGCTGCTGTTGGCAGCGCTCGTTATTTCTGCCTTCAGTTGGCTGGTGACCAGGAACGGAGGGAAATACGCCGATTGGATTGCCTCGGTCCGCACTGAACTCGAATCGGAGATGAAGACCGAGCGGGCAGTCATTGATGCGGCTCAGTTACAAATGGGGCGCATCGAGAACTCACGCAAGCTCGCAGGATTTACTGTCGCCACCTCTACCAATCTGACCAAAGAAGAGGCCATGAAGCAGCTCGATGCCATGATTGATCAGGCACACAAGCTGCAGGAGGAATACAAATATCGAGCAGCGGTGAAGACGCAGAATTTGCGGGCTGAGGCAGACAGCGCCGCTCTGGCCGCCTCTGGAACCGCCATCATGGTTTCGCTGGCTCTGCTGTTTGCCGCGCCGTTCTTCAGAAGGTTCATCCAACAGCCTTACGGCAGATACCGGCTCATTAACCAGGCGGACAGTTTCTATCTTTATTATGTGGCCAGTCAGGGCTTCTTGCTGAACCTGGGGCTGGTTCTGATTTTGAATCTTGCACTGAGCAACAGCGCTTATGGGCTCAACGGCCTGGTCAAAGGCGTAGGGCCGCTCGGCCGAGGCCTGTTCTTCCTGGCTCTATACGCCGGTCTGCTGTATTGGTTTTATGTTGTCTCCAAAGACCTGTATAAGGCCATGCTGTTGCCCCGTCCGGGAGACTACAAGAATCTTGAGAACAAAGTCCTGCTCTGGATGCACAACAGTTTCTGGATGGTCTTCGCAGCTTTTGAAACCACGCTAGGCGCCCTGGCCTACGGCGTGTATCTGCTGGAAAGAGCCAAGTAATCGGTGCATCGGGATATCGGGTTATCGGTGCATCGGAAAGGCAAGCTTCTGCCGTGTTTGGAAATTAACTGAAGTGCGCGCCGCAAACTTGTAAAGAACACGTAGGACCACAATCGCAAGTTAGTAAGCAATTCGGAAAAGCGAGCAGTCGAAGATGGGTTGCTTTTCCGATGCCCCGATGCCCCGATCTGAGACACGATCGCCTGCCATGCCTCCAGAACATCCTCCCACTGCGTAGCCAGATTGCCGATTGCCATGCGGATCACGACTCTTCCATTCAGCACGGTGTGTGAAAGAAACATGCGGCCGGTGGCGTTGATCTCTTCCAGAATTTTCTTGTTCTCCTCGTCGGAGCCTTTGTAACGGAAGCAGACCACGGAGAAGGGAACCGGCGCGACCCGCTCGAAATCCGGATGTGCATCTACCAAAGCCGCCAGGTCCCGGGCCCACTGCATGTGCGAGCGGAGCATAGCCTGGATGCGCTCCAGCCCAAAATAGTGCAGAACATACCAGAATTTCAGTGCGCGGAAGCGGTGGCCGAGCGGCACTCCATAGTCCATCAGGTTGTGGGCGCGTGGATCGTCCTGGAGATGGAGATACTCAGGCACCAGGGAAAAGGCGCGCCGCAAAATGTCGGGTCGTCGCGTGTAAAAGGCGCTCAGGTCAATGGGAGTGAGCAGCCACT
>DATDGH010000463.1:0-4505 GCA_036522215.1 Candidatus Angelobacter sp.
CATTGCGGATGCTTTGGCGCCCCAGTATTTGACCAGCGACTCAAGTTCGGATTGCGCCTGCTGCGCGCTGACGGTGGGCTTGAGTCGTCCCAGCAGGTAAAGAAAGTGGGAGCCCCGATTCCCCGGTCTGGCCGGATCGAGCTGAAGCGCTGACCAGGCCTCAGGAACAGGAATCTCGCCCGGCGGAAAGACGAAGCCATTGGGCATGACGCCGATAATGGTGCACTTGCGGCCATTAAGCAAAGTTTCCTTGCCCACAATGTTCGGATCGCCGGCAAAGACGCGTTTCCAGGCTCCATAAGAGATGTCTACTACAGTATTGGCTTTGGGATCATCATCCTCAGGAGTGATCACTCGTCCCAATGCGGGCGTAACTCCCAGGGAATGAAGAAGGCCTCCAGTCACAAACGAGGCAGTGATTCGCACCGGTTCCGTATTCCCGCCCAAATTGACGCCATTGTTTGCCCAGGCATCAAGAGATTCCCAGGATTTAGTGTCACGCTTTAGATCGATATATTCAGGTGGCGAGATCCAGAATCTGCGTCCGGAGATTTGCCCCGGGAACTCCGAATAAACCTTGATCAGACGTTCCGGTTGGACATAAGGCAAAGGTCGAAGAAGGACGGCATTCACCACGCTGAAAATTGCGGTAGTGGCGCCGATGCCCAAAGCCAGACAGACTACGGCCGCTCCGGCGAATCCGGGGTTTTTGAGCAGAAGTCTCAGGCCGTAACGCAGGTCGCGCCAGAAGGTCCCCATGTTGCCTCCACGGTGGCTATGGCTTTGGACGAAAGCCGATTGACAAACGATAGTCGTACCTAAAACAAGGATACTGGTTTTAGAGGGAAATGGTTCCAGAGAGAAAAGCAAAATTTTCCTGCGGCAACTAGGCAAAAGAGGTAACATTTGACCCGGCATTTCTTTGGCCCCTGAGGGCGTTCGGCGGTAATTTGCTTCTCCTGGCAGTTCAAACCGCGCAACAGCAACTCTAAACCGGTTATCTAAGACCAAGTGGAGGGCACCATGAAGACCAGTTCCTCTCTTTTCAGGGCCGCGTTGATTCTAGGACTTGTGATCGGTCTGCCTGCCCTGATGACGGCGCAGAAGGGAGGAAAGGGCGGCACTCCGACCGGTAAACCGTCCATGACTCCCTCTACCAACTCAACCACGCAGCCAACCTCGTTGCAGCCCTTGTTCATTTCGGGAAAAGTTCTTGTGGATGGTGGCGGGGCTCCGCCGGAGCCCGTGGTCATCGAGAGGGTCTGCAACGGCGTTGCGCGAAGGCAGGGATACACAGACGGCAAGGGTTCGTTCCAATTCCAGCTTGATCAGAACGTGGGTTTTCAGGACGCCAGCGAAAACAGCAACATGTTCAACACCGATGGGCAGGTGAGCAACCAGACGCAGGATGCGTTGAAGACCAAGTACCAGGGCTGCGAAATTCGAGCTGTGCTTCCCGGGTTCCTTTCCAGCGCGGTATCGTTGCGGCTGCAGGGGAGTTCGTGGCAGTACGACCTGGGAACCATCTTCCTCAAACGGATGGACAACGTCTCCGGAACCACTATCAGCGCCACCACGCTGAACGCTCCGGGGGAAGCGAAACACGCCTTTGAAAAAGGACGCAAAGCCTTTAATGAAAATAAGTTTGCCGATGCGGAAAAGGAACTGGCGAAGGCGGTAAAGATTTATCCGGGTCTGGCGGCCGCATGGTCGCTTCTGGGAGACATTCATCAGCGGCAGAAACAACTGGAACAAGCAGTCAAGGACTATCAGCAATCGCTCGCTGCCGATTCTCACTATGTCAATCCAATGTTCGGGCTGGCCCTGGTCGCGATGCAGGAAAAAAGATGGCAGGACGCAGTGCAATTTACCGACCGGGTACTGCGAATGAATCCCGCGGCTTTTCCCTCAGCCTACTTCTACAATGCCGTTGCCGCCTACAACCTGGGCAAACTGGAGCCGGCCCTGGAGAATGCGCAAAAATTCAAGACCCTGGATACAGATCATCACCATCCGGATGTGTGCTTGTTGCTGGGTCAGATTTTCATCAAAAACGGTGACTACACCAATGCTGCTCAGCAGATGCGCGACTATCTGACCCTCGCTCCCAATGCGGACAACGCGCAGGAGGTACGAGATACCCTGAAGAAATTGGAAGGCGCGAATGTGGCCAAGCAGTAGAGAATTTGTAATCGGGTAATTTGTAAATCGGGTAATTGAGAATCAAAACCAAAGTCCAAACGATATCGCTACCTTCTGGCGTTTTTGCTGATTTCGCTTTACTATCGCCCTAGTGCCGGCGTCGAACGAAAAATCCATTGATAAAGATCGGTTGGTTTCCGCAGTCCAGGCGGAAGACGATGCGTCTTTTGAACTCAAGCTGCGCCCGCGCCTGCTGCGCGAGTTTATCGGGCAGAAGAAAGTGAAAGACAATCTGGCCGTGGCCATCGAGGCGGCCAGATCACGCAAGGAAGCTCTGGACCATGTGCTGCTCTATGGCCCGCCAGGGCTGGGTAAGACGACTCTGGCGACAATCATCGCCAATGAGATGGGCGTTGCTTTCCAGCAGACTGCCGGGCCGACCATCCAGATCAAGGGCGATCTCACAGCCATCCTGACGAATGTGGTGGACAAGCAGGTGCTCTTTTTTGATGAAGTGCACCGTCTGCAGCCCGCTCTGGAGGAGATCCTGTACTCGGCCCTGGAGGACTACAAGCTGGACATCATTATCGGCCAGGGCCCCTCGGCGCGTACTCACACCATTGAGGTCAAGCCATTCACGTTTGTGGCAGCTACCACTCGTGCAGGACTGTTGTCCTCGCCGTTGCGATCCCGCTTCGGCATCCTTTTGCGCCTGGAGTTCTATACCAACGACGAGCTGAAATTCATCATCTCGCGCTCGGCTGAAATTCTGGGCATCGAAATCGACGACGAAGGCGCAGAGGAGTTATCCCGGCGGGCGCGCGGCACTCCGCGCATTGCCAACCGGCTGCTGCGACGGGTGCGTGACTTTGCCCAGGTGCGGGGCTCAGGACGGATCGATAAAGCCACGGCGCAGGCAGCTCTGGAAATGCTGGAAGTGGACAAGCATGGCTTCGACGAAATTGACCGCCGGCTCTTGCTGACCATTATTCAGAAATATGGCGGCGGGCCGGTAGGATTGAATACGCTGGCCGCAGCCTTGGCCGAAGAGCCGGATGCGCTGGAAGAAATCTATGAACCATTCCTGATCCAGATCGGCTTTCTCGACCGCACTCCCCGAGGCCGCATGGCTACTCGCCTGGCCTACGAACACTTTAATCTGAAGTATGGAAGGCAGCCCGAGCTTTTCTAAGCTCGCCGTGATCTGATCTGCCATCAGATATAACCGAGCACCTCGATAACCGCGAGTCTCCCCGGTACAGAAAGCTTAACGGCAATCCGTCTTCGCCTTTCCGATCACGCGCGATCACCAGATCACGGCGATCACGGCGATTCTTCTCTGCTATCATCCCCTTCGTATGACGAATGTGGTGCGATCTTTTGCCAAAATCAATATTGGTTTAAGGATCGGCCCGCTGCGTGAAGACGGATTTCACGAACTTCGCACCATCTACCAGACACTGAACTTCCACGATGTAATTAAGGTGGAGGTGAGTCGTGGAACAGGCATTGAGATTTCCTGCACAAATCCTCAGGTTCCCACAGACGAGAGCAACACTTGCTGGCGAGTGGCCGAGCGCGTGCTGAAATCCTTGAAGGTGAAGGGCAAGGTCAGCATCGCGATTGAAAAGAACCTGCCTGCCCAGGGTGGATTAGGCGGTGCATCTTCCAATGCGGCGGCCACCATGCTGGCGCTGGAAAAGACGCTCAAGATGCAGCTTGCTGCGGAGGAACGCCTGCGTATTGCCGCGGAGGTTGGCTCAGATCTCCCGCTGTTCCTGATTGGCGGGACGGTGCTGGGCATCGGGCGGGGCGAGCAGGTGTACCCGCTCGAGGACCTGCCTGAGTTGGAGTGTGTTACTGCGACTCCCGCCATCGGCGTTTCTACGCCAGAGGCTTTTGCGGAATGGGACAGGAAATTGACGGGTCAGCAGAGCTCCGATAGAATAAAGACGTTCAGCCAATCGGTTTACGAATGGTTGAGCGGTAGCAGGTTTTCCCCAACCGGTGTCCCAGCCAAGGGCCGGGGCCGGGCCGAGGCACTGCTTCTCGACCTTGTCCGTGCCGGGATTGAAAACGACTTCGAAAGTGTCGTCTTTCCCAAGTATCCTTCACTACGCCAGATCAAGCGTGTGCTGGAGCGTTCAGGCGCGGAATATGTGTCGCTATCAGGTTCCGGTTCAACAGTTTACGGGTTATTTGCTAAGCGCTCCAAAGCCGTTAATGTGACCCGGAAATTAAGTCGGGATGGGGTTCCGGCGCAAGCTTGGAGAACTCTTACCAGAGCTGAGTATTGGAGACAGATCTTTCCGAGGAATCGGACTATCTGAAGCGTGGCGAATTTTAGTGCGAATCAGCTGTTC
>DATDGH010000464.1:0-2019 GCA_036522215.1 Candidatus Angelobacter sp.
GTTTTCTTCTTTTAGGCGCAAGTATTTCCTCCTCTTTACCTAGAGAACGCAACACACGGATGACCAACTACGTCGCTGTCTTGGAAATCTTTCGCCTACTCGCAAATTGCCGAACACGCAAGATCATCCTCCAAAACTGTCGCGTTAAGATGTCGAGCGGCATAGCGCCTGGCCAGGTCGCCATAAGTTCCACACTGACTTTAGAGAGACGAAGCCCTAAGAAAAATGCCAAGAGGAAATACCAGTACTTTAGGGAATTACCCGTGGCCCACGAGGCAATTGGGCTTGCGGGGATTCTTGCGCTCTCTTCAATGGCTTTCTCTGTTCTACGCCCGCTTTCGGTAAACTTTCTGGCCTCATTGTATAGGCCGTCCCAGGACCCAACGGGCTGAGTATTGCGCTCTATGATGCCCTGTCCCCAGTACTCCCCAGAGTTGAGCTTCGAAGGATCGCTCTCTTCCGCGGCGGCTC
Organism: Candidatus Angelobacter sp.; assembly: GCA_036522215.1. Classification (GTDB taxonomy): domain Bacteria; phylum Acidobacteriota; class Terriglobia; order Terriglobales; family Acidobacteriaceae; genus Angelobacter. The sequence goes on from DATDGH010000464.1 coordinate 472, forward strand.
TCTCAATCTGCGGAAGAAGATGTTCGATTCGATCACATTCACCCGGATACGGTTCAGGAGACGGTTGCCACATGCCCGCACGCGACGCCTTCGGATGGCAATCGTTTGTTATCACCGACTTCATTGAATAAATCAATGAATCATAAGCTGCTCTTCTATCGGAAACGGCGAGCTTCAAAGGTGCGAGCCGAGCCGTCTCCTGAATGTTCGTCAGCGCGAGGACGATCGTCATGAATGTAGTTAATATCCACGGATAATCCACACAGCGCCACAACCGGGGACAATCGGAAGTCAACACGCCTACCACATGGAAACCGACGAGCGACAAAATCAGAATGGTTATTGCCGCTCCCAAGCTCGATTTTCCAGACAGTCCGGCCAATAAAGCACAAGCCACAGTAATAAAGGCAGCTATACAAGCCGCACTCAAATAGCGGGCAACGCTGCTAGATAACCAACGATCCAAGTCCATAAATGATCCATAAGATGAGTTTGGGGTTTTGTGCGCAGATGTTCCTCAACATCCGCAAGCACACGGCGCGTTCACCACGGACTCAACCCCGACCGCATTCATTCCATGCTCGCCTTTATTCAAGGGGAGGCATGTTCTTTATCATTGCCGGCAAACATCCTCCCATTCTCAGCTTTTCGGGCAGGTAAGTTACAAAACAGAAAGGCGTTTTGTGTGTACCTTGAAACAAGTCGGAATAATAAACGACCCCGATGATTTTGATCGGGCCAGAAGCACCCCGTTCAAAGTCAACTGAGCAACCCCCATCCATTGATTGTCCAGGGACCAGATAATCACGGTCATAGACGCTGTTGTAGATACTCCACCTGACGGTTTCACCGGCTGGGATTTGAGGACCACGAACATTGCTGAAATCACTAATTTCTTCTCGGTCACAGTAACTCCGAATGTGAAGCCCTACGGCTGCCGTCCGGCCGCTCACAGTAGCAGTTACTCAATACTGAGTCCCAAGTTCCGGTCTCTCGACATCTTCTTAAACGCGACACTCACGTAAGGACGCTGTTCAATCTGCATCGCTCGAATCTGTGCATCAACTGATTTCTGCTGAACCTTGAGGGACTCGGCTGCCGTTCCCGCAGCTTCAAATCGAGCGCGTCGCGCCTCATAACCCGCCCAATAGGCTGCGGCGACCGCTGCAAACGTGATGATCATCATCATCCAATCCCGTCTTGCTTTTTGGGTCTCAAGTCGGGTCTCAAATTCTTGACGCTTTCGCTCTTGGTCAGCCTCAAAATCTAGACGCTTTTGTTCCTGTTCGTCTTGAAAGCCCTGCACTTTGCCTTCGGCGGTCATATTTCTTATGAATTCTGCCTTCATTCGCCTCTAAGATCACCGATTCCACTTAAGACAGTGGCTACTCCGGTCGCTACCGAAGCAACAGCCCCCCAAGTCTGGGTTTCGGGCGAAACTGGAAACTTCAATATTCCAACAGCTAACGCCACATTAGCAATTGACAACGATGCACCCTGAGCTATCTGACCCAACCCTTTAAACCAACGCCGAGACTTCTTCAGCTT
>DATDGH010000465.1:0-6508 GCA_036522215.1 Candidatus Angelobacter sp.
GTAATACCGAAACTATGGCAAAGGTAGTTACAGTTCGGCAAATTTAGTCTAATATCAATCTTCCCTCCCCCCGGGCTTGCCCCAAGGTTAACCTTTATGGAAGACGCTACGGGAGCAGCCACAACCACTCTTAGCCCGGAAGCCGGACCGCGTACGGACCGTCTCGAACTGGTCCAGCAGCTGGCCGGCGGAACCGTGGGTGTGGTCCACAAAGCCAAAAATCCAAAGTTCAATCGCCTGGTCGCATTGCGCCAGGTGCAGGTTCCGGAATGGCTGGATGATGTTGATGACCTGCTCAAGCGGATCCTTGCTGAAGCCCGGGCGGCCAGCGCGCTGGATCATCCCAGCATTGCGCGGCTCTACACCGGCGGCTATAAGAAGTTCACCGTCTTTCTGACCTCAGAATTCATTGACGGCGTGAGCGTCAAGGATTTTGCCCGCAGTCTGAGCGTGCCCGAAGTGATCGCCCTGAGCAAGCAGTTGTGCTCCGCTCTTGACTGTGCCCATCAGAAGAAGGTTGTCCATTACGCTCTGAACCCGGCCAACATCAAGGTGTTGCCGGACGGCACGCTGAAGGTCCTGGACTTTGGCCTTCTGCGCGAAAAACAATTGTATGCGCCCACTCCCGCCAAACGCCTGGAGAGCGAACACTATCTCTCGCCCGAACAAGTCAAAAACAAACCTGTGACAGCGGCCAGCAATCTTTTCACTGCTGCCACAATTATTTACGAATTGTTGACCACGCGTAACCCATTCGCGGGAAAACACCTGGGTGAAGTTGACCGGAACATCACCGACATCGATCCAGCCCCGGCTTCCATGGCGCATAACCGCGTTCCCGAAGCCGTTTCCAAAGTAGTAATGAGGGCGCTGGCGAAAAACCCAATGGCGCGCTTCCAGAGTTGCGCCGAATTAGGTACCGCTTTGGAAGAAGCCTTGAACGCTTCCGGAGCAAAAACGCCCGCAACCGCCGTACCCACATCGACAGGGAAGATGCCGTCGCCGGTAGCGGCCGGCTCAAACGGCAAATCGAATGCGCAGAATCAGCCGGCAAAGGCCGCGTCGACCCCGCCGGTGAAACCTGCTCCGGCTCCGGTGATCGCTCCAGCTTTGACCAATGAGGTCCACCCTTCTGCAGCTATCTCAACCAATGGGGCAAACGGAAATGGTCATGCACCCAAGCCGGTAGCTCCGCCTAAACCCGCGCCACCTGCTGTCCGGACGCAGACTGCGCTCCCGGCTCCCAGCAAGATGCCGGTGAAAATGCTGGCTCAGTGGAAGCTGGTTGGTGGAATCGTCGCTGGTCTGTTTGTGGTCTCTGCGGTGGCCATTTCCTTGAATCATCGCGGCAAATTGCCTTCATCTGCCCCTGTGATCAGTCGACCGGTGGTGGAACAGCCGTCGAAACCGCCTGATTCCTCTCTTCCTGTACCACCTGCGGCGCCCGCCATTGACATGCGTGAGGTCCAATCCAGAGTAAGTCGGGGCAGAACCGTAAAAGCTGAACCTGCTTCTGCGCCTGCGCTCGTGGTGGATGGAGAACTGGTTATCTCTTCTGAACCCGCTGGCGCCAGTTTTACCGTGGAGGGGCGAAGCACAGAATCCTGGAAGACCCCACAGACAGTGGGCTCTCTGGCGCCCGCCGTCTACAGAGTTACCGTCAGCAAATCCGGATACTCAACTGAAACGCGCAGCGTACAGGTAACTAGCGGCAATCGCGTGGCCCTGGACGTGAGGCTGACTCCGCTCAAGGGATTTTTGACCGTGGCCGGAACGCCGGTTGGCGCGAGAATCTTCATTGATGGCAAGGACACCGGCAAGTTCTCGCCTGCCGAATTCAGTCTCGACCCGGCAACTCACTCCGTTGCGCTGCACAAAGATGGATATTTCGACAGCACAACCGCCATCAAGCTCGCCGCCGGCCAGAGCACCAGCTACTCGCCCAGCCTCAGGCTGGAAGGGCGTACGGACAACATTAAAGTTGTTGGCGGCGGCTTCAAAAGACTCTTCGGCGGTGGCTCATCAGAAGGTATGGGTCGCATTGAGATCAAGACCGATCCCAAAGGCGCCCAGGTAATCATCAACGGCTCTACGCTGCCCAAACTTACTCCGTTTGAGATTCAGCTCGAACCGGGCAACTACGAAATCACGCTCCAGAAGGATGGTTACAAGCCCATCCACAAATCCATAATCACAGAAGCGAATCAGAAAATGAAGATTGAGGAGCCGCTGTCGAAGTAAGACAGGCACTTAAAAGTAGTTTTTATAGTTTACCTCGAAGCGAAGCGAGAGGTCCCTGCCGCCTCGAAATACCACATCGCTCCTACTTGCCGACGGCAAATGCCACATGGGGATAGCTGGAAGCAATTTTCAGAGCGCCTCCGTCGGATAGATCAGCAGGCGCCTTCAACGAACTCAGTCGCTGTCCGTTGCTGGCGTCGACCAGAAAAAACTTCAGCGTGGCATTGCTGGAGAGCGTTGAGTACAGCGGATCGCCGGCAAAATCGGGCAGCTCCACGGAAAAAGATCCATCTGTAGCCACTTGCACTTTGGCTAAAGAAAGCGGCGAGATCGCGCCGTGGCCGATCTTGAAGAACTCTGGCGCCCAGTCGCACGAATAGAGAACTTCAACCTGTAGATCTTGTCCCGTGTGTCCGGATGTGGGCACACTGCCCTGGAGCAAGGTGGTGCGAAGCGGCTGACATTCGAATTGACCCTGGCGGTTGCTGGTACTTAGGTCGTCAACCGTGATCACCACAAACTGACATCCCGGTGCATAGGCGATGGCGCGAAAAGAGGTCGCCGATTTGCTTTCCACTTCAGTCCGGATGACGATCGTGCCTTTGTCGTCAGTTGCGGTGGATGCGGAAGATACAACCCCAAACTCGCCCGTAAGAAAATAGCGGACCTGCACATTCTTGGGAGAAGTGGGAGGCGCTACGGAAATGGCGAATAGTTTCTCCTGCGGGGTCTGTTGCGCCACAAGGCAGGTAGTGAAGGACGCCAATAAGAGAGCGAGTACCAGGAGCCGACGGGACAACATTGATCCTTGACCTCCACAAATATCGGTCGCGCCGAAACCAGGGCGAAAGATCAACCGTGAGCGCGAGAAGCATTTGCTTAGCAGCTTTAAGGAAAGATATCGCGTTTGCAGCTAGAATGGAAGCACCTAAGTAAAGAAAAAAGGGAGAATTTTTGGCTTCAGGAATCCGCAACATTGCCATCATCGCTCACGTTGACCACGGAAAGACCACTCTGGTAGACGCCATGCTCAGGCAGAGCGGGACCTTCCGCGTCAATGAGGCCGTCATTGAGCGCGTCATGGACTCAAACGAACTCGAGCGCGAGCGCGGGATCACCATCCTGGCGAAGAACACCGCTATCTGGCACCGCGAGATGAAAATTAACATTGTTGACACGCCCGGCCACAGTGATTTTGGAGGCGAAGTCGAGCGGGCGCTGAAAATGGTGGATGGAGTCATGCTGCTGGTGGACGCCAGCGAGGGCCCTCTTCCTCAAACACGCTACGTCCTGAGCAAGGCCCTGGAACTGGGACTGCCCCCCGTTGTTGTGATCAACAAGATTGACCGCGCGGATGCTCGTCCTCAGGAAGTGCTCAACGAGATTTACGATTTGTTTATCGATCTGGATGCTCACGAAGACCAGCTCGGTTTTCCCGTCCTCTACACCAACGCCAAGTCGGGCACCGCCTCACAAAGTATCGAGCAGCCCGGAGAGGATCTACGTCCACTCTTTGACGCTATTCTGGCTACCATCCCGCCGCCCGCCGGCGAGGCCCAAAATACTCTCCAGATCCTGGTGGCCAACCTGGATTACAGTGATTATCTCGGCCGCATGGCCATTGCTCGCGTCTTCAACGGCACTCTGCGCAATGGGGAAGAGGTTGGCATCGCCAAGCTGGATGGTTCTTTGCAAAAGGTAAAGATCACCAAGCTATTTTCCTTCAGCGGGCTGAAACGCACAGATATTGAGCAGACCCAGTTGGGAGATATCGTCGCCATTGCTGGAGTGGAGGGCATCGCCATCGGCGAGACCATTACCAGCGTGGAATACCCTGCGCCTCTGCCCCACATCGTCATCGATGAACCCACCATTGCCATGCAGTTCACCATCAACACCTCGCCCTTTGCGGGCAGGGAAGGCACATATGTCACCTCTCGCAATCTGCGCGAGCGCTTGCAGAAAGAACTGCTGACCAATGTGTCGCTGAAAGTTCTGGAAACGGACAGCACCGACTCTTTCAAGGTCCTGGGCCGTGGTGAACTTCAGCTCTCCATTCTGATTGAGACCATGCGCCGTGAAGGCTATGAGTTGATGGTAGGCAAGCCGGAAATCGTTACTAAGCAGGTGAATGGCAAGCTCATGGAGCCCATAGAAAAGCTGATCGTCGATATTCCTGAAAGTTTTGTCGGCGTGACCATTGAAAAACTGGGCTCGCGCAAAGGTCAGATGACCAAAATGCACAATCATGGCTCCGGCCGCGTCCGCATGGAATTCAGCATTCCCAGCCGGGGAATGATCGGCCTGCGCTCCGAGCTGCTCACCGACACCCGCGGCACCGTAATCATGAACTCACTCTTTGACGGCTACACCGAGTGGCTCGGCGAGATTCCACATCGCATGACCGGAGCACTGGTCGCGGACCGCCCGGGCCTGTCAACCGCCTACGCGTTGTTCAACCTGCAGGAGCGCGGCGTCCTCTTCCTCGGACCCGGTGTGGAGGTTTATGAAGGAATGGTGATTGGCGAAAATGCCCGCGAAGTAGACCTGGATGTAAACGTGGTGCGGGAAAAGAAACTCACCAACATGCGCGCCTCCACCGCCGATGAAGCCATCCGCCTCGTTCCCTTCACCTTGCAGACATTGGAGCAGGCCATAGAATTCGTCGCCGACGACGAAATGGTGGAGGTCACCCCCCATTCCCTCCGCCTGCGCAAGAAAGTCCTGCAATCCAACCGCCGGCCACGGAAGAACGCAGTGCCGGCGCTTACGACAGATTAGCACTCAGCACTCAGCCAATGAGACATCCTATCTCGTAGATGGCCGCTCCGCGATGTGCAAGTCTTTTGGTTTCAAATTACCCAATTACCAAATTACTCAATTACTAAATTTCCTGACTCGAGCAATGATCATTGTGGCTGCAGGGATCCCTCGCTAGGCTCGCGATAAACTTCGAGAGAACTCACTCCAGCTCTTTCCCCTTGGTCTCCGGCAACTGTGTCGCCATCAGCGCCGTCAAGACGAAAGCTGCTGCGCACAGCCAGAATGCCCAGCTTAGTCCTTTGTGGTCTCCTACCCAGCCAATGGTGTAGGGGGCAATGCAGCTCAGGGTGCGAGCGCCGTTGTAGGTGAATCCCAGGCCCAGGGCCCGCACCTGGGTGGGAAAGATTTCACTGCCAATCAATCCGGAACCTGAGAAGAATCCGGTGCCGAAAAAGGCCACCAGTGCCCCCAGGATCATAATCACCCACGGGACACGGGCATAGGCATAAAACGGAATCAGTACCGCCGCACACAAAGTAAACAAAATCAGCGAAAGCTTCCGCCCCAGATGGTCCGCGATCCAGCCAAAGCAGAGATAGCCGGGAAACATGCCCGCCAAATTCAGGGTCACAAGAAGCCACGTGGTGCTCATCATCCCCAACCCGCGTCCACCCTTTTCAACGGGCAACGTCAAATACGGCGGCATCCAGCTGAACAGGCCCCACCAGGCAAATAATCCAAACAGGTTCATCAGCAGCAGAAAGATCGTGTTTCTGCGCAGCCCGGGAGCGAAGATTGCGGAAAAAGAAACGCCTTGGTTGCTGGAAGACTTTCGCATCTTCCACATTTCCGACTCAGCAACGCCGCTTCTGATCCACAGAGTTGCAAGTGCCGGTAGAATGCCGATAAAAAAAACCGCGCGCCAGTTGTTTTTTGTCCAGCTCAGAACCGCGCCCGCCACCACAGCCGCTGCTGCCAGGCCCCAGGCCCAGGCGCTTTGCACTATCGCAATGGCCTTAGCCCGCAGGTGGTTTGGCCAGGTCTCCGCTACCAGTGTGGCTCCGGTGTTCCATTCACCGCCCATCCCCAATCCCAGCACAAAACGAAAAACCACCAGGACAACCAGGGAGGTCGAAAGCCCCGAGCCAAACGAGCAGACGGAGTAGGTAAGAATGCTGAGCATCAGCGCCTTCTTGCGCCCGATGCGATCGGCGATGAAACCAAAGAGGATTCCGCCCATGCCCGAAGCGAGCAACATGAAGGTGTTGGGCAAGCCGGTCAACCCTCTGCTCGTGATGCCCAGGTCACTCATCACCCGAACGGCAATGTTGCTGTACAGCATCACATCAAAGCCGTCCAGCCCCCATCCCATCGCGGCAGCCAGCAATGTGCGCTTCTGCGTAGAAGTGATCTCAGGCGGAACCGATGTGGTCAAGGTAGCCACGCGCGGATTCTAACCCAAAAAAGAAAACTTAGCCGCGAATGAACGCGAATAAACGCGAAT
>DATDGH010000466.1:0-2812 GCA_036522215.1 Candidatus Angelobacter sp.
TAATTTGTGGTCAGGGCCCAGGAAGGGTTTGCTTTTTTGAGCCAGCATCGAGTCGGTCAGCGCCTGATGGGCCTGAGTCATGGCATTGCCACGCTCAGACTCGGGCAAGCTCGCAACTTGCTCCGCGACTTGATGGAGCGATTGCAGATCGAGTGGCGCTGGTTCGATCTGCTTTGGCGTGGCTTGCGGTTTTGGTTTGGGCAGATTGCCCATTCTCTGGTCGTAGCGAGTGATGAGTTCGGCAGCGGCTCGCGTGGGGGATTGGGGCTGTGGGGGCGCCGGGGCCTGCTGAATCTGAGCGCTCAGTCGTGCTTTCTCTTCTATGAAAGGCTTAAGGATTTTCGCTGCCGCCTGCCAATCCTGGTCGTCTACTGCATTTTTGAAATCCTCATTGCCTTGATAGACAGTCTCCAGCAAGTCGCTATTTGCCCGAAGAAAATCTCGGGTCGCGCGGACTCTGGCTGTGCCTGAGAATCTTTCGTGCAGTCCCAGCCCGACGCCACCGAGCAATCCCCCCGTGGCTTCTACAAAGTTCTGTAGTTCTGGAGAGGCTCCGAGCTTTTCAGCAATCAGTTGTGCTGTTCCTCCAGCCAGCTTTTGACCGGCAACGTACTTCACGATGTTGCCTGGCTTAAGTCCAGCCTCGGTGTAGAGCAGGGGATTCAGGGTCTCTGCTATTCCTCCAACCGCCTCGGTCGCACGCTTGTATTGTTCCTCACGGGTGGGAGCAGTGGCTGTCTGATAAAGTCCTTTCCCGAAGTGGTAAGGCCCCTTGATGCCGCTGGCCTCAATCGGATCGCCGACGGGAGAGATGTTTACCAAGCCGGCTTTAAGGACATTGGACGGCTTGAAGAGGTCTTCAACCAGCAGCTCCGTCAAGGCAACGTTGGCTCTCTCCCGATTGATTGCGGCCAGTTCCTTTAGATGGCCGCCGCTCGTTTGGGCCTGGCGGTATCGCTCGATGTCGATCTGGTCTTCAAGCAGCTTGCCGTACTGATTGGAAAGCTGGTTGTAATCCAGCGTTTCCTGGGGCAGTCCTGCAAAGTGCCGCTGCCAGAAGGATTGTTTGGCTTCAGCCGCCTCCGACTTCGCCCGCGCCTGGGCCAGCTCGGGAGGTTCAGGCTGGGCGTAAACCTTTCTCGCGATTTCGCGAATATAGCGGTCATCGGGAACAGCGGTGTTCTTGTCCTTGTTGAAAGGATCAAGGTTCGTCTCCGCCATGTTGAATATGTTGGAGGGCTCCAGGTCCGCAGGCCCTTCATAACGGGTGCCACGGTACCGGGCGTAGCGGAAGGAGTTAGAGGCCGGAGCAGGTGCATGACTGCTAGTGGGCGTTGCACCGAAATCCGGATACTTTGCATGTTCGATTGTTGATGTGCCCTGGCCGGTATGAGCGGCAAGAGCTCTGTCGGAAGGCGTGATACCGCGTATGTTGAAACTTCCATGGCAGGGGAACGAACATTGACTTGCAGAAGGAGGGACTGGAGTTGAAACCGGATCGGGGGCAAAGAGGGCAAGTCCCTGGCGGAAGAAGTTCGCGGCTTCATCCTCTGCCAGCGAAGTCCGCTTTTCCGTCCTGCCTCTGGGCATTGGAGTGTTGCGTGGAGGAGTGTGACGAGCAGAATTCAACGGAACGTGGGATTGGGTGCGTTGGTTTGGTTGTAGGGGAGTTAACGTCGATTGCGCAGGTACAGCGGGCTGCGCCTGTATACCAGACGAACCATCGCTTGTGGCAAGAACGACTGCTGGATTCTCTAGTTGGAAGCCCGCAGGAGGCCTTACCTGAACCGACTGGCCAGTTCTTTTTGCCGGCAGGTCCTGCGCAGAGAAAGGTTGCTGCGATGTATGAGTTTCTTCCAGTTCAAATCCGTCCGGTGGTTTGATCACGGAGGAATCATGTTGCTCAAGCTGAAAGCCAGGCGGGGGAGTTACAAAGGAAGTAGACATTTTTTTCTGAAGTACTGCTGGTAAGAACGAGAGCTACGGTTTGAGTGACGCGGTTCAGGCGACTGTAGAATCCGAGTCGTTCATGAGGTGCCAGGTAGTGCCGTCGTTCGAGCCGGCACGCTGGCCGGTCTGACGATTAAACGCGGTGTAGGTGGGCGAATTTCCGGCATGCGTTTGAGGACCTAGAATGCCCCGCCAGCGCTCGCGTGCCAGGGTCTGTGATTGAGCATTAGTCTTCAACGCCGAGCTGTCATTCGTCTGGTCGCTGCCGTTGTCCCAAGGCTGCGTTGCCCGAATGCTGCGAGGAGGTCTGTGGGAAGAATTCGAGAGGTTCTGCTGCTGACGAAGTTCTTCATCCTGGTAGTAGCGGTTGTTCAATGCACCTGGGCCCACGTAAATAGTCTCCGCTCCATTGCGGGCAAAACCGTTCGCGAAGTTTGCCACGGTTCCCAGAATCCGCTGACCGATTCCCATGCGGTACTTGGGCAGGGTCTTACCCTGGTCGTCGCGAGGATTGATAGGAGGCAAATTTGCCGGATTTTGATTGGTAGTTGTTTGCCCGCTTCCGGATGCATTTGGGGTGGAAAGGCCAAATTGAGGGTAGGCGTTTGCCCTCTCTGGATCAAACTGGAATGCTTTCTCGTTTACAAAATCGCCGTTATCTGTTTTTTCTGATTGACTTCCGCTCTGGTCATTTGTAGTTTCGAACATAAATATCTCCTTGGAAGAAGTATTGGTGGTTAGTAATTAGAACCTATCTCATAAATGGTGACTAGCGGAAACATATTGATTCTACGATAGATAACGTGCAAATAAAGGAGTAGCTCTGAGCCAGTTCTTCCGCCAACCCGAAAATGGACCTGAC
>DATDGH010000467.1:0-8058 GCA_036522215.1 Candidatus Angelobacter sp.
GCCCTTGCTGAGAAAGCTGGAATCGAGCAGCAGCACTTGAGCAACTTGGAATTGGGCAACAAAGAAGCCAAGATTAAGGTCATTGAGATGCTGGCCACTGGCTTGAGTGTTTCGCTCAGACAATTGTTTTGGGATTTATAATAGCCTCATGAAGACCGAACCGCACACGTCACGCCCAAGGCCACATCCTGAAATGATCGAAGGGCCAGAAGCAGTAGAACGATTTGAAAAGGCTTTGCGCACAGTGCTGAGCGTACCCAAGAGCGCCGTACCAAATCCATTTAGCAAGCCGAAGCAGAAAAGAAAAAAGCCAGTTCACCCCAAGGGCTAACCGACTTTTCGCTTTCCTCTGTTTTGCCGTTTCGCAACGTTAGGGTGAGTTAGAACGGCATTGTGTGCAACACCTGATCTTTTCCGGTGAGATGCTTGTAGGTAAGGCGCTTTCCAGCGATTCGCGAAAGAGCCATAACAAAACGCTCGCCATCGTGAACAGGATTGTCTTGGTTCCCGCGATTGTTGTAGCGGAACATTTGCTCATCAAGATAACGGAACAAGTGAAAGGGTTCGACTGAAACGTAAGTACCTGAGATGCCGCGTTTCAAGAGCGACCAAAAATTCTCAAGGCCATTGGTATGTACCTTGCCGTCTACGTAAGCAACGGCATGGTCAATGACCTGATGGTCGTATTCGTCTTCAAGTCCGCAGTATCCGCCATGCTCATCGCTGTACAGGGCTGCTCCTGCCATGACGTGCTTTTTTATGATGGGCTGCAAAGTGGTTTTGATTCTGTCGGGAACGACTGCGGTACGCACTTGGCTTACGGTTTTGTTCTTGCCTTCGCCCTTGCCGCGTTCGAGAATTCCCACCACGATGGTTTTGTCTATCGCGTGATGGCCTTGACCGGTAATGCGTCTCGCTTTGACGCTCTTGTGCATGTTGCGTGCTTTTCCGCCGATGAAAGTTTCATCTGCTTCACACTCGCCCGACATAAGATTGAATCCGCCGTCTTTCAAGGCGTAGCGCAAACGGTGAGCCATGAACCATGCAGACTTTTGGGTTACTCCGAGATCGCGGGCCAACTCGCAAGAGCTAATTCCGTTCTTGCAGTTCACAACGAGCCACAAAGCAGGAAGCCACTTTTCAAGAGGAATCGGTGAGTCCTCAAATATGGTTCCAGTCTTGAGAGTGAAGGTCGGACTTGGATGTTTGGCGTAACATTTCCAGCGACGGGCCTTGACGAGATAGCTGACGTTCTCGGAATCGCAAGTAGGGCATTTCACTCTACCATCGGGCCAGCGCAAAAACATCATGAGCGCCTTGCAGTTTTCGAAGTCGCTAAAGTATATGATTGCTTCTCGTAAGGTCTTGAGCTGTAACAGGTTTTTCATGGTTTAAGAGTACCTGAAAAACCGTGGTACGTCAAGTATATAATTACCCTATTTGGTAAACATCCTACAAAAAAGAGGCAGATTCCGTGTTTTCTGCGCAAATTGCTGATAGCACTGGAGTTAAGTCCAAAATCGATTCCGTATTTTTCCGTTTTCGTTCCGCAACCGGAGGGATAAATCGGGATGTCGGATTATCGGTGCATCTGGTTACCACCACCCCGCCACAGCAAAACGGGGTGCGTCGGGGAATCCCGGTTATCTGGCGTCTCGTGATCAATGGCTGCTTTCCCTCCTGTTATTTATTTAATCATGATTCCAAGTTGATGTCAATAGTTATAGATATATTTTTTTATATGTTATTTAGAGATTATTAGGGTTAAGGAGCGCAACGATGAGGCCAACCTTCGGGCAAGCAGCAGCCCCGTTTCTCAACTGGACGGTATTGGGGGACTACGGAGCTATGGTATTTTTCAAGAAGTAATGTGGCCGTTCAAAAATGCGGCCCGATGCAATTGTTTAGGCAATAGGGACCTCTCTCCCGCTTTGCGGGATTCGAGGTAAACTAAAAAAAGTCCAGAGACTCTATTTTGCCTCTTTGCAACTAATCTCGTTCAGCGAACTTTTTTGCACCATGCTGTCAGTGGAAAACTCTACGCTTTGGAGCGGATGGAGGAAGTAATCGACGCCGCTGGAGAGCGCGCGCAGACGTTGGGCTGTGTAGGTCTTGCTGCCGCTGCCGCCGAAGCCGGGAGAGCGGCCATAGGTCTTCCATTCGTAGCGGTAGCAACGCTCGCCGCTGGTATCGAGGAGCAAGGGAAGGGCAGTCCCGGGCGAATTGATATCTTCTTCAATGTTGCCGATGGCTTCTCCGTTCAGGAGCAGATGCTTTGCCTGATCGCAATGCGGCCAGTAGGGAAAACTCAGCTTGCGGCTGGAATCGGCCGGCAAGTCCTGTCCATAGTCACCTACCGCCACACGACCTGCCGCCCCGCCGCGGTTGTCCACCAGCACCATAACCTGTTGCCAGGTGGGGCGCTCGTAATCCAGATAGATAAAGACGGGAATGCTCTGGTGGTCCTTGCGCGCCTGCTCGATGGCAGCCTGGCTGGGCGGGTGCATCTCCACCTTGGCCGGCTGCCATCCGCAAACCGAGAGCACGCTGGCTTCGATGTGCGGCAGCATGTCTTGCGGGCTGTCCGCGTTGTGAGCGTGGACAGTAGATTCAAATGGCTGGGAGGAAGGGATCGGACTCCCTGGCACTCCATCCAGGACCAGTTTGTATTGGCTGAAAGCATCTGATGTTGGCGCATCGAGTTTGAGGTGGAGGTCGAGAGGCGGTTTACTGCAGCCGAACATGGCGAGAGTCAGGATTGCGGTGGCGAGGAATCCAGATTTTGTGCGCATGATCTTTGGTGGATTTTATGCTGCTGAACAACTTTAATGCAAAATCTACCCCGGAGACACAGCGCGCAAGCGCGCAGCCGAGGGCGGCCGCGCTCCACGGGAGATTGACCCGTGTTCGAAGTGGCGGATATATTCCATGCATACGTGAAACGGCTGTGGTCGAAGCAGATATTGCGTTAGCCCATACACATATTTACGGAGATGGTCATTCGCCAGGTATCGCACTATCGGGTTTTGGAGCGTATCGGTTCGGGGGGCATGGGGACCGTCTGGGTGGCTGAGGATGTGCAACTCGGACGCAAGGTCGCACTGAAGTTTCTCTCCGATGAGATGGCGCGGAATCAGGCGGCGCTGGAGCGCTTCAAACTGGAGGCACGCACCGCCTCGTCACTGAATCATCCCAACATCTGCACTATCTATGAAATCGGCGAAGCTGAGGGTGAGTACTTCATTGCCATGGAGTACATCGAGGGCGAGCCGCTGGACCGCTACATGGGCCGCCACCAGCTGGAGCTGGATGAATTGCTCGACCTGGCCATCCAGATTTCCGACGCGCTGGACGCGTCGCACAGCAAGGGCGTGCTGCATCGCGACGTCAAGCCGGCCAACATGCTGGTAACTCCGCGCGGGCAGGTCAAGATCCTCGACTTCGGGCTGGCCAAGCTGATTGCTGCCGGACGCGCCGCCGAGCAGCCGACCTATGCGGGCGCAACCATGGCTTCCGAGCATCTGACCTCGCCCGGCATGGCCGTAGGTACAACCGCGTTTATGTCCCCGGAGCAGGCGCGGGGGAGGGAGCTGGATGCACGCAGCGATCTTTTTTCCTTTGGCGCCGTGCTTTACGAAATGGCCACGGGCAAGCTGCCGTTTGATGGAGAAACAGCGGCGGTCATTTTCGATGGCATCCTGAATCGCGATCCGGTCCCGCCGATTGAGATCAATCCGCAACTGCCGTCCAAGCTGGACGAGATTGTCCGCACGGCCCTGGAAAAAGACCGCGACCTGCGTTACCAGAGCGCGGCAGACATGCGGGCTGAACTCAAGCGGTTGAAGCGAGATACTAGCTCCGGCAAGGTGCTACTGCCATCGAGTAGCCGCGCGAGAGCTGCGCAATCGAGCGCGACAGTGGTTGCGCCGGTCAAGAGCCGCAAAGTGCCATCGTACTTGATCGTAGTGGCAAGCGTGGTCGTTCTTGGCCTGATTGCTGGAGGCTACTATTTCTTCTCAGGCAAGGGGCGGCACTCGTTCGACTTGCAGCACATGCAGATCAAACAAGTCACCACCAGTGGCAACGCCGGAGCGTCCGCGTTGTCACCGGATCGCCGTTACATCGTCTACGTGTTGCACGATGGAGCGCTGGAAAGCTTATGGGTGCAACAGTTGGCTACGGGCAGCAACATTCAGATTCTGCCGCCGGAACAGGTACGTTTTGTGGCGCTGAACTTCACGCCTGATGGGAACTATGTGATGTTTGTGCGCTCGGACAAGTCCACCACCAATTTCCGCTATCTGTACCGCATTCCGGCGCTGGGGGGAACGCCAGAACAACTGGTCCGCGATGTGGATTCAGCCCCAACGTTTTCGCCTGACGGCCAGCAGATTGCCTACGTGCGCGGGATCCTGCAACCGCAGCAATCCAATTCGATTCTCATCGCCAACGCGGACGGCAGCGGCGAGCGCGTGCTGGCCACACGCAACAGCTTTGGGCCGGGTGCGGCCGCAGTTTCATGGTCCGCCGATGGCAAGACTCTGGCCTTTGTGTCGCCGGAGACGCGCAACAACGAGAGCAAATGGATGCTGGAAACCATTGCCGTGAAGACCGGAGAGGTGCGTGACCTACAAGCCTTCCGCGCGGGGGCGCGGGCGGCTGCGTGGTTGCCCGACGGCCATGGCATGCTGGTGGTGGCCACGGACGAACAGACTGGCCTGGGTCAGATATGGTTTGTGAGCTATCCCGATGGGCAGGTATCTCGCTTCACCAATGATCTTACCAACTACGATGTATGCTGCCTGCATATTACCCGCGACGGCAACGCGCTGGTTACCCTGCAAAATACGGTTTCGAGTGACATCTGGGTGGCCAAAGGAGATGGCTCACAGGAAAAACAAGTCACCTCCGGGGATGTACTGGGGCTGGGACTGGACTGGGTGGCCAACCGGATCGCTGCCTCGAATTCTCGTACTCAGTGGGTCTTGTTGAATGCGGATGGGACGAATCAGACACCATTGATTAATGATCGCAAGCCCCATCTCAACCTTTCTGCCTGTCCGAATGGAAACTACGTGGTATACACAACCTGGCAGGATGGAAAATTTGAAATCTGGCGTGCCGACGCCGATGGTTCGAACGCGACAAAAATTCCGTCACCCGGCATTCTTGGAGCTGCGATTTGCTCTTATGATTCCAAATCAATCTTCTATGCGGCTGGCGATTCGGTCCTTCGCATGCCCATCCAGGGCGGAAGTCCGGAGCGGATCGATACGGCCTTTGGTCTCATCCGATACTCCTCGGACGGAAAGCTGATGCTGTACGGTTCGCAGAAGATAGAAAACGGACAAATGCAATCAAAGATGAACGTGGCCCCGGCGGGAGGCGGCGCGCCTCTGTTCACCTTTAACACTCCCTTTGGCGTGCAGAATGCGATCTTCACACCGGACAACAAGGCGATTGCTTTTCTGCTTACTCGCAACCGCGCCACCAATGTCTGGTTACAACCATTGAGCAGCGGTGAGCCTGTGCAACTCACCAAATTCACCAGCGGCGACATGTTTGCGTTTGCATGGTCGGCGGACGGCAAGCAACTGGCGTTCTCCCGCGGCCAGCGCAAGACGGACGTGGTGATGATGAGCGAGTTTCACTGAGGCAGTAGTTAAATCTTATTGACTTAGCTAAGCTGAGCTAATAAGATGCAAATCATGTATACGATGCACAAAGCCAAGACCATGCTTTCAAAGCTGGTGGAAGAAGCTGCGAGCGGCAAGGAAGTGATTATTGCCCGTGGGAACTTGCCTGTCGCCAAGCTGGTTCCGATCAAACACCCCAGGAATCGCAAACCTGGGACTTTGAAAGGAAAATTGAAAATCAAGCCGGGGGCCTTTGATCCGCTGACCACTGAAGAGTTGAAAGTATGGGGCATTGAATAATGCTTCTCGATACCCACGCACTCCTCTGGTATCTCACGGATGACAAGCAATTACCCAAAGAAATCAGGGACCAGATCAGCAGGCAGAATCTGGTCTATGTCTCCGCCGCAGTGATCTGGGAAATCGCAATCAAGGGATCACTTGGAAAGCTAGAGTACGGCGTTAAGCCGATTACTTCCAGACGCGTGATGGATGAAATTGTGGCTGAGTGTGTCTCTCAGGAGTTTCAGTTTCTGGATATTTCTCCTTCCCACGCATCTCAGGCGCCATTCTTTGTTAGTGACCATAAAGATCCATTTGATCGTTTGCTGGCAGCCCAGGCAATTCAGCAGGGAATGATACTGGTCAGCCGCGATGCCGCTTTTGACGGATTCAGCCCGAATATCCGTAGACTATGGGCCGGAACATCGGCGCCCGCTACTGCACCTCCCAAAAAGCGCGCCGCAAAGGCGACAAAGAAGGTCCCCTAAAGTTCAACTGTTCTGGTGAGAGTGCCATGAAGAAGACGTGCCGCCCCAGTGCGGGGCTCGGTTTTGTTCTTAACCTTACCCCGGCCTCACGGCCGGGGCTCAGTAATTTCGCGCCTGGCGGCGCTGGATCTTTGTGGTTCCTTCTTTCTCGATTCTCGGATTTAGAGCCATTTCGAGAGTTGCTGTAGCCCGCTATAAAAATCTGTGAGTCGTGCGGTCGCACGCCTCAGAGACGGTACAGAGCACCGTCTGTACGCCACCCGTTCATGGCATTTGGCCTACAGCTTCGCTGTTTTTTTCTTTAAGTACTAACTACGGCTTTCTTACGCTACCTTTTCTGATTTCGGTTGTTCCTGGTGATAGAACTGTTCGGTTTCGGTTGAGCCGGCCAGGGCCACGGTGGATGACTGGCCGCTGGTGATGGTCTGAGCTACTTCGTCGAAGTAGCCGGTGCCTACGAATCTCTGGTGGCGTATGGCGCCATATCCGGCGGACTCTGCCAGTTCGAATTCTTTTTCCTGAAGACGCGCATAGGCGGTCATGCCTTGGGTGGCGTAGTCGTGCGCCAGTTCAAACATGGTCAGGTTGAGAGCGTGGAATCCAGCCAGGGTGACAAACTGGAACTTGTAACCCATGTCGCCGAGTTCGCGCTGGAAGCGGGCGATGGAGGCAGCATCCAGCTTGCGTGTCCAGCGGAAGGACGGTGAGCAGTTGTAAGCCAGCAACTTGCCAGGGAACTTGGCGTGGATGCCTTGGGCGAAGCGCCGCGCCTCCTCGATGTCCGGCTCGGAAGTCTCGCACCACAGCATATCCACATACGGCGCATAGATCAGACCACGGGCGATGGCTGCGTCGAGGCCGCCTTTGTAGCCGAGGAAGCCGTCATTGGTACGCTCGCCGCTCAAGAACTCAACATCGCGAATGTCGCTATCGGTAGTGAGCAGCTTGGCGCTGTTCGCGTCCGTGCGGGCGATCAGCACGGTGGGTACGCCGCAGATGTCAGCGGCCAGGCGTGCGGCAACCAGCTTCTGCACAAACTCTTGCGCCGGAACCAGAACTTTGCCGCCCAGGTGGCCGCACTTTTTGGCGGAGGCGAGCTGGTCTTCGAAGTGGACTCCACCCGCGCCGGCTTCAATCATGGCCTTCATCAATTCAAAGGCGTTAAGCGATCCGCCGAATCCGGCTTCAGCGTCGGCGACGATGGGAGCGAACCAGTTGATGCCGTTCTTGCCTTCCGAGTGGTGAATCTGGTCAGCGCGAATGAAAGCATTGTTCATGACGCGCACCAGGGCGGGTACGCTGTTGCTGGGATAGAGGCTTTGATCGGGATACATCTGTCCGGCAAGGTTAGCGTCACCAGCCACCTGCCATCCGCTCATATAAATGGCCTTGAGTCCGGCCTGGACCTGTTGCAGGGCCTGGTTTCCGGTCATGGCGCCCAATGTGGGAACAAACGCTTCAGTATGGAGCAGGTCCCACAGGCGTTCGGCCCCCAGCCGGGCCAGAGAATGCTCGATATGGATGGTGCCGCGCAGACGCACCACGTCTTTTGCGGAATAGGGCCTCGTGATGCCTTTCCAACGAGGATTCCTGGCCCAGGTCTTCTCAAGTTCCTTCTCGTTCAGTTGTCGCACGATTCAAGCCTCCTAAAT
>DATDGH010000468.1:0-5702 GCA_036522215.1 Candidatus Angelobacter sp.
GTATTTTTTTCAACAAACTCATTGTTGAATTGCAACCGCTGCGGAAGCACAGTGCGCTAACAAACGTTTCGGGTTTCTACCGTGCAGAAATACGTAGGAAAAGTACCGAAGCTACTGCTTAAGCCATCATGAAAAAAGGGGTAACTTTCGCTAGCTTGTTCTGCTTTGCGCTCCTCGGCACGGTAGGCTGCGCCAAGCACGATGCCCCGCTGTGGATCGAAAATCAACATGTTAACTGTGAACAAGATGGGCCGCTTGCGGCGTGCCCTGTTCACCCACCAAGATTCGTTCATGCTGAATCATTGGCCATTTACCACAACTCCTTGTGGGTAGTCGATCACGCCACGGTATGGCGAGTCGATAACTTCGACAGCAGCAGCCCTATTCCACAGCAAATTGACAATCCAGCGAACGTTTCTTTTCAGAGTATCGCGGCGACCGAGCAATCCTTGTATGCGACTCAGAGTGAAAATTTTCTCAACTCCGTTGAACGTCCAGGCGTGATTTTCAAACTAAATGAGACGGGCATGACATGGGAACCCATACCCCAAATGCAAAAACACTGTCCAACCGTTGTCGCCGACCGCACGGAAGTATTTGCGTTTTGCGTGACGAGCCAGGGTAACGAGATTTGGAGCAGCACAGGCAGTGGTTGGTCATTATTTGCGGATTTGCACGAAGTTGACATGGGCACATTGGTCCTGACAAACACCGAAATCGCTGGCATCCAGAGCTACTCGGATCTCAAATTCAAGATTATCGATAGACAATCCAGAGAAGTACATGAGGGAGACCAACTCAAAGATCCACCAATCCAGATAAATGGGCCCTTGGGCGGTGAAGGAGAAGAAATCAGCGGGGGGACATTTGTTGGCATATTTGAGGGGAGACCTGCCCGCCTCTTGAAACGCGATGGACTTACACTGCTCGCGCAAGATGATCGAGTAATCTCGGTCACAGCAGCGGGAGCACGAGACATACCGCTCAAATTGGAGGATGCTCCGGTCACGCAATTCGCAGCAGTCGGCAAGGTCTTATTTGCGAATCCCGGAACTATCAGTGATGAACTTACGCATGCTCCTCTTTTCTTCAAGACTTTCGTATTTCGCAGTGACGATCTAGGTAACAATTGGGTAGCCACGAATTTGAGAGCATCGACGTTCTCAATCGCCGCAAGAAGTAAGGAAAAAGAATGGGTTGCGCTCATCAAGCCTGGCGCAAGACTTTTTCGCAGCAGCGACGAGGGAAGGACTTGGCAGCCTGCTCCCGATCTAGGATCCGATGAAATTATTGACGAGATATGCGCTTCCGGTGACAGGCTTTATGCAACCGTAAACGTGCCAGGCGGTAAGGACTACCTCGGCGATAATCCTTCACGAACGGTTTTCGTTAGTGACCACATCGGAGATCGGTTCCACCAAGCAGCCATAATACCCGTAAAGCAACTGAACAATGAAAAACTCATTTGTAATGACGAAGATGTTGTCTTGATAAATCAAGGTTGGGTGAGTCACCGACCATTGGGCACAGATGAATGGAGTAAAGTCTACGAAGGAATCACTATCACGCCTCGTCAAGGCTTGCTTGTTGCCGGCAACCTTTACCTACTAGCGGACCGCATAGCGGACCACGGCCTTTATCACATACCAATGAAGAATGGGGAATGGCAACAAATAGATCCTTTTGGGAGATCATTCGACGACTTCTGGGTTGCTTCCGATGATCCTCGGGTTATCGTGGCCACCAGAGGCTTCTGGCGGCTCTCTTGGAGCAACGACGGCGGGAAAACATTCAGCAAAGATACCAGCTTATCGCAAAGTCAGTTGTTCGAGGCAGGCGGATATCTCTGGGGACGATCTAATAATCAGCTGTTTGCCATGAAGGAAAAAATACCGCGCCCACTGAGTTGGACGCCGGTTCTGACTTGGATTAAGGAGAACAAAGGTTCAGTTTCTTGGATTTTCGTCCTCGCGATTTTCCTGGGAATTCTTCCAACTCGGATTATTCTGATCATTCTCACGCTTGACATACCCCCATTTCGGGAGGCAGCTCGCATCTTCTATGCCACGAGCTTTGGGCGCACAAGGCTGTTCAATCCCTATCGTAGATCGCTGCTTCGCAGGCAGGATATTACCGTGCTGGCGACGCAGTATATCGATCTTCCGATATCTCGGCGAGATGCGGAAAGTCTGCAGACGCTTATAAGTATCGCGGCTGGCTTAGACCAACTAACCGAAAACCAGAATGTTCTCATTGTCGGAGGCGGCGGTTCGGGGAAAACTACGCTCTGTTGGCATCTCGCGCAATTGGCTGCTGACGGTCAGTTGAGAGTCAAGCGACTTCCCAGTACTGCGCCAATTCCGGTATTTATAAACGGCTTTGCGTATGACGGGGATCTCGTAGACGCAATTACCATCTCCTTGAAGCGAAATCACGCTTACGTTAATCGCAGCATAGTAGAAACCCAACTGGAGCTCGGGGGCTTTGTTCTCCTTTTTGACGGATATTCGGAGATTCAATCAACAGTTGCGTCAGCAGGGAAGGCAAATGATATCGTAACCATTGTTTCCAAATACCCCGATTGCTTCTACGTGTTTACATCCAGAACATCTCTACCATCCGACTTATGCGCCGCATTAGGTGATGTTTGCGAGCTTGAATTTGCAGAGTTAAATGACGCAGCGCAGGAAGAATTGCTACAAAGATATTTGAAGAGAGGAGAGGCAGCGGCGGCTCTCTATAAGGAATTGCGGGAAAGATACCCGAATCTAAAGTGGATACCATTGATGCTCAAGTTGGCAGCTCATTATTACAACAAAAACGGCTTTGCGCCACGCGCCCAGTTTGCATTTTTCGAAGATTACGCCCGAGACATTCTCGCACCAGGTAAGCTGGGTCTCAAGGACTCAGCTGGAATCCATTTTGCAATCGAGCACATTGTGCTCCACACACACATTGAAACCGGCGGCAGCACAGGCTTCTTGCTAGACGATGCGATCCAATTGTTGGTGCAAATTAATGAGATGCTTGATAAGGGATTTGGTGTTACCCTCGCTGCTTCCTCGCTAATGCAGTTGCTTCATAAAGCTGGGTTGTTTCTTTCAGGTGGGGCCTATTGGAAATTCTTTCATGATTCGTTCGAAACGTATTATGCAGCTCGAGTTTTAGAAAAGGAGTTTCGTCGGCATCGGTCCGATTTATTCGCAAAGGTGGGCAGCAGCTCACGGCTACAGGAGGCAGTCGCATTACTTCGAGAATCGCTCAATGAGAATGACCGCAGGGAACTGGATCGGCTCCAGTCATCAAAGGAGCAAACTCAGGCCCACGCGGCACAATAAACCACTTCACACCAATACTGCAAGCGTTCGCAAGCACAGAGGCCTTCGTTCCAATTCACGATAGTCTCTTCTGGGATCTACCCGAGAACCCGAAAACCACACCTTCTCCCTCGCTGAGTCTCTCCGCGAGCCGGCCAATAAAAAACCGTCTCGCTCAGGACCTTACCCCTAATTCTCGGTTACAGCAGAGCTGATCTTCGTCCCATTCCACTTTCGTTTCATGGCGAATCTTGAGCTCCGCTTGGCTCCTTCTGTCAATCCCGCTTGTGCAGCTCCGTGCGGCACATACACCAAAACCGCGCCGTACTCGCTTCCGCGCCCTCCGGTTCCGTCCGCCGGGTGGACTCCAGGGATTGACAGCGCCTCCCTCCGCTCTACTATGAAACGCTTACTGCCGATCCACTGTCTGCCATCAAACAAGAATCACCCGTCAACAACGACACAATGTAGATAGCGATCACGAAGAACACTGTTTCCAGCGTGGAGTGCAAAAAAACCATGTTCCACTCGGATGGTCGCGAATTCGGCTACTACCGGTTCGGGAAAAAACCGCTTTGCTTCGAATTTCTTTTATACCAATTCACGCTTCAATTCTGCCTATAATGGAACTCAGAATTTCTGAATCAATGAGGGGGTACGAAGTGTCACCCGAAACTCCGGGCAATCTTGTACTGCTCGACCTCACTTATGACCAAAAGGACGTTTTACTGATGGCAGTCGAGTCGGTTGAACCTCCACAGACAGGGGCTGTTAGCGGATGGCTGCGGGTTCGCTTTGATGAAGCACCGAGCACTGGATTCTATCCAGTTGGCGATGGAGTGGCATTCGTACGACAGCCCGATGGTTACGACCACGAAGTACCTGACGGAAGTAGTGAGGTATCTACCATTCCTGGAACTCGCCGCTATATTTTCACGAATGTCGCGCAGGGCGACGGGTTGCAATTGATTCTGATCTTGCCACCCAATTACACATTAAACCAATTTTCTCCAACACCTTCCAGCGCTAAGGAATTTCACGGACGAATTGCAGTGTACTTCAGACCCGAGCAAAAATTTGGGGAAACATCGACAGTAACTTTTGGCCTTCAGAAATTCAGGGGCAGTATACGGGAAGAAGCAAAGAGGCTGCGAGGTGAATTCCAACAATTGGGCATATCGAAGAACTCCGGTGCCTTCGTCGACAAAGAAGATCCAGATTTCAACGAAAGGATGCAAAAAGAATCGATACGATTGTCTCCGGCTAGCCCAAGCCGCCTCCCTACGCTCGGCTTTCTCGACAGTATTATTGTTCTCTTCGTTTCGGCCGCTTTGGTCATTTTCCTGCTGTGGGCCACTTCGCGAACAATCGGTATCAACGCCTTTGAAATCCTGCCCAGTTGGCTTGAAAGATCCTACAACGCTATATGGACAGCGGTAGCAACTGGAGCGACCGGCATCGGGCTTGCCATTATCAAGGGTTTAAATCGCAAGCCAGAGAGTGCACGATCTAATTATTTACTCTACATCCTCCTTACCACAATTCTGATGTTAACTCTGATCTTTCTGCTTCCTCATCTCTTCAGCAAGCATGACGGTGACGATTTGTCCGGTGCAGAACGGCAGGTTAGCAAGCTAGAGGATAATGTTAACGGACCCATCAGAGCTGCCTGGGAGAATATGGCATACAGCCCGGCAGACCGGGCAAAGATACTTGATACCGCACCCAAGGCCGGAGAATCCCTTCTCCTGATTGGCGACACTAATCTTAGGCCTGTATGGAAGATCGTAAAGTATGAATCTGCCGAAGAGGCATTCGGCATGTCGGCATCTGCGGAGCCTGCGGGCACAGATCAGGAAAAATCCGCGAAGAAAGAGTTTGCAGATAAATGCTTGAAAAGTGGCAGGAACGTGTTAGCGATCGTTGATGAGGCAAGAGGAAAATACGGTTCGGACGAGAATTCCACCAAAGCTGTTGACTTCGTTCTAAAAGGCCAAGAGGAAGCAAGAACCAAGTACTTTATGGCAATCTGTTATTGTCGTCTCGCTGACATTCAGAATAATAATGTGAACCTGCAGGCGGAGGCACAAAAACTTCTTAACGAAATTCCTCAATCGTTTATTGATAATTGGCCAGTCAGTAAGAACCCGGAATTTAGCCACTGCGCAAGCCGTTAGGCGAAAGTTTTCGCTGGGCCCTGTGGATAGACCTCCTACAGCTGTGTCGGCTTCCCAATCTCACCAGCACTACGAGCTTTGTATTCCCGCGCGGTCTTTCCCTGTGTAGGCTTCCCAATCTCGCCAGCGCCACGAGCTATGAATTGTGGTGTTGCTTTTCGCGCACTCTCATTTTCGCAGACACAAAACGTAGTCGGTTCGCTGCTAT
>DATDGH010000469.1:0-18691 GCA_036522215.1 Candidatus Angelobacter sp.
CCTGCGTGGCGGATCAGTCTGGACAGGAGACTGCTGCTGGCGCTTGAGTTCGCGCCCGAAGGCTTGTACCGAGCGTACGATTTTGTCCAGTGGGTTGCGCAAAAACCACACTCCAAAGCTGCTGGCGTGAGTTGCTCCAGCTACTCTTTCAGATGCCGCTCACTGATATAAACGATGCCGACGCCCTTTTGTTCCGGGGTTTTTCGAATATATCCAACCTTTAGTAATCTAAGTACATCGTTCGCTTGGACAAAGGGTTGATGACAATAGCGCGAGAATTCTCAGCCGGGGCCTTGGTCCTGCGCCATATGCAGGGTAAGTGGTGGGTGGCCGTAATTGAACCAGGCAGGCACGGCGAACCTGAGGACCGAAAAAACGTGATCGCCCTGCCCAAAGGCAATGTAGACGCGGGTGAGAAGCCCGAACAGGCCGCCATCCGCGAAGTTCTGGAAGAAACCGGGCTTCGCGCTAAAACCATCTCCAGGCTGGCCAGTATTCGCTATGTCTACTCGCGCAAGTGGGCGGGCGGAGAGAAGATCTTTAAAGTCGTAACCTTTTATTTAATGAAGAGCATCGGAGGGCGGATCGGCCAAATTAAGGACGAAATGAAGCATGAGGTCCGGCGCGCCTACTGGTTGCCCTTGAAGGAAGCCGCTGAAAAACTGAGTTACACCGGCGAGAGACAGATGGCCAAACAGGCTTCAGAATACGTCGATTCCCACCAGCAGGAGTTGCTCCCCGCTTAGGACGAAGTCTGGTCGCGCAGGTTTCCCCTTGCAGGTAGGATTTAGGTAGGTTTTAGGTTACCTTCGAGGGTCGAGGTAACCTGGTAAGGCAAACGGCCCGGCCCACAGGCTCACCGGCTTGAGCGATCCGTGACTCCGAATGCACTTTGATGATAAAGGACTTATCTATTTTCCCATTGACTGAATGAACATTCATTCAGTAGAATGAGGAGCGGATTTGGTGTGCTCCGCACCCATTTCTATCCCTATCCCAAAGTTGCGGCAACACACTACATTTTTTCTAAAGTTTCGTGTCAGGGGTTCTGCGCTTGCATAATGCCATCATCACTGTGAGACTTGGGTCAACAGTAAGTAAAAGCTGCTATGATTTTTCACATTCAGAAGTGACACTCTCCGGGGAGCTTTTCTGATGAGCCACGCTGTTGTTTCCGATCCCATCCAAACGACTGTCAATTCCTCTTCCGCGCAGTCCAGCCACGCCCACCCCAGGGTTACCCATCAACGCATTAATAAAGCTGCCGTGCTGGGGGCAGGAACCATGGGAGCCCGAATTGCCGCTCACCTGGCAAACGCCGGCGTCCCCTGCTACTTACTGGATATTGTCCCTCCAGACACATCTCCGGGGGACAAGGCCCGTAACCAGATCGTTGCTGGGGGTCTTGATGCAGCAGTGAAGTCCAAGCCCGCCGCCTTCTTTCAAAAGGGACTGGAGAAGCTGATCACTATCGGCAACTTCGACGATGATCTGAAACTGTTGGCGGACGCCGACTGGATCATCGAGGCAGTGGCGGAAAATCTGGAGATCAAGCGCAATCTATTGAAGAGAGTCGAGGCGGTACGCAAGCCCGGGAGTATTGTCACCACCAATACCAGCGGCCTTCCCGTGCGCAGTATTGCCGAAGGCTTCAGTGACGACCTCTGCAAGCACTGGTTTGGGACGCACTTCTTCAATCCTCCCCGGTACATGCGATTGCTGGAGATTATCCGCACACCCGAGTCTGATCCGGCCGCAGTGGAGAGCATTGCTCATTTCTGTGATGTGCGCATGGGGAAGGGAATTGTCTATGCCAAGGACACGCCCAACTTCATCGCCAACCGCATTGGCACCTTTTCCGGGCTCAACGTCTTCCGCCTGATGCAGGAGATGGACTTCAGCGTAGAAGAGATAGACGCGCTCACCAGCGCCGGCGGCTGGACCAAGTCGCCGACGTTCCGCACCATTGACTTGGTGGGATTGGACGTTCTTGGCGCGGTAGTTGGCAACCTGCTCAAAAACGTCAAGGACGAACGCTCTGACCTCAAACTGCCTGAGTTTTTCCAGAAAATGCTGGAACGCAAGATGCTCGGTGACAAGACCAAAGGCGGCTTCTACAAAAAGACGAAAACGGCCTCTGGTGAGGAGCGACTGGCGCTGGACTGGAAAACGCTGGAATATCGTCCCGTACAGAAAGCGAAGTTCCCCTCGCTGGAGATGGTAAAGAACGTGGAAGATCCAGCCGAGCGCGTGCGCATGCTGATTAACGGCGACCCGCGCGACACGGCTTCGCAGTTCCACTGGACCACCCTCTCCGAGTTGTGGACGTATTCCGCCAATCGCATTCCTGAAATTTCCGATGATGTGGTCGAGATCGATCGCGCCATGCGCATGGGCTTCAACTGGGAGTATGGTCCGTTCGAACTGTGGGACATGGCTGGAGTGGAGCCGACTGTTGCCCGCCTGAAGAAGGAAGGCAAGCCGGTTTCAGCTAATGCAGAAAAATTGCTGACATCAGGCAAGAAAAGCTGGTACACCGACGATCCCGCCGCGCCCTCTGGCCGCGCCTACTTCGATCTTAGAAGCGGGGACTATCAGCCGGTTGAAGTTCCGGACGGCGTCTGGTCGGTTGAGGTGGCGAAGAAATCCAACGGTATAGTCAAGAAAAATGCGGGCGCATCGCTGGTTGACCTGGGCGACGGCGTAGGCTGCATCGAGTTCCACACCAAGATGAATGCCCTGGGCGGCGACATTGTGCAAATGGTCACGCAATCGCTCAAGACCGGCGGCGCAGGCGATCAATTCGAAGCCTTTGTCATCACCGGCGATTCCGCCAACTTCTCCGTGGGCGCCAACCTCATGATGCTGATGCTGGCCATTCAGGAAGAAGAGTGGGACGAGGTTGATCTGGCCATCAAGCAGTTCCAGGGAATGACCCAGGCGATTAAATTCTGTTCCCGCCCTGTAGTGGCCGCGCCCTTCGGCATGTGTCTGGGCGGAGGAACCGAGATTTCCCTGCATTCCGCCGCTCGCCAGCCTCATGCCGAGTTGTATATGGGCCTGGTGGAAGTAGGAGTGGGGTTGCTGCCCGGTGGTGGTGGATGCAAGGAGATGCTGCTGCGGGCCATTGATAACGCCCATGCCATCCGTCCAGATGGACGGGCCGAGTCAGTGGAACTCATGGAAGGGATGAAGCGCATCTTTGAACTGATTGGCACCGCCAAAGTATCCACGTCAGCGTATGAAGCCCGTGAATACGGCTTCCTTTCCGATGGCGACCTGATCTCCATGAACCGCGAGCGCGTCTTGAGTGACGCTAAAGAGCGTGCGCTGGAGTTGGCTCGCGCCGGGTACAAGGCGCCTACGCCGCGCAATGATATCCCTGCTCCAGGGGAAAACGTGCTCGCGACTTTGAAGCTGGGAATTCATCTAATGCGTCAGGCCGAATACATCAGCGATCACGATGTGAAGGTTGGGACCAAAGTGGCTGAAGTCATCTGCGGCGGCAATGTCTCACCGGGAATGGCAGTAAGCGAACAGTACATCCTGGACCTGGAGCGTGAAGGCTTTAAATCTCTCTGCGGCGAGAAAAAGACGCAGGAGAGAATCCAGTTCACGCTGAAGACCGGGAAGCCATTAAGGAATTAGCGCGAAGGTTAACATGAGACTCATTGCAATATTAGCGATGCTTGTTCTCACGCTCGGCTGCGTACAAGCGCGCGGGCAACAGGGGACTGCACCAGACGGCTATTACCCACCGGGCTATATGGGTGACACCTGGACTGGGACGATCACGGCAGTAGATGCCGATAAACGAGAAATAACGTTAACTTATACGGATAAGAAAGGGCCACATAACTTCGTTGCGTATGTTCCTGAACACTACAAAGTGCATTTGAAGAACGGTCAGGAACAGGAGGTGAAGATGGCCGATTTTGAAATTGGTCGCCCGATTCGTGTCTATTACATAGCGAAAACCATCAAAATGGACAACCAGAAGGTCAAGCGGAATGAAATCATCAAAATCGAAATCATTTCGCCTGAAAAGCGGAGCTGATTTATGCGTGAAGTCGTCATTGCAAGTTCTGTTCGTACCGCTGTAGGCAAAGCCCCCAGGGGCGCGCTGCGGATTACCCGTCCTGACGATCTGGCAGCAGTGGCCATTCAAGGCGCGCTGGACCGCGTCCCGCAGGTGGACAAGCGCGAGATCGAAGATGTGGTCATTGGCTGTGCTGCGCCTGAAGCCGAGCAGGGGATGAACGTTGCCCGAATCGCCTCCCTGCGTGCAGGCCTGCCGATAGAAGTTTCTGCCGTTACCATCAATCGTTTCTGCTCTTCAGGTTTACAGGCGATCGCGCAGGCGGCCGAAGGCATCATGGCCGGACGCGGCGAGATAATGATCGGCGGCGGCACTGAATCCATGAGCATGATTCCCATGGGTGGCCACAAAGTCTCGGCCAATCCCTGGCTCGTGGGCAATTATCCGGATGCCTATCTTTCCATGGGCCTCACAGCAGAGCGTCTGGCCAAACGCTTTGGCATTACCCGCGAAGAAGCAGATGAATTTTCGCTCAACAGTCACAAAAAAGCCCTGGCCGCCATCCAAACGGGCAAATTTGAAGATGAGATTGTGCCCGTTCCCGTGAGCTTCACCACACCTAACGGATCCAAACCCAAACGCATGGAAATCATTTTCAAGGTCGACGAAGGACCGCGGGCCGATACCTCCATGGAAGCCCTGGCTGCTCTGCGTCCGGCGTTTCATGCCAGGGGCAGCGTCACCGCCGGGAATTCCTCGCAAACTTCTGATGGCGCGGCGGCTGCGGTAGTCATGTCAGCCGACAAAGCTAAACAACTCGGCATCAAACCGCTGGCCAGATTTGTGGCCTTTGCCACCGCTGGATATAAACCGGAAGAGATGGGCCTGGGACCGGTCTTTGCCATTCCTAAAGCCCTGAAAATAGCAGGCCTGAAGCTGGAAGATATTGACGTGATCGAGCTGAATGAGGCCTTTGCCGCGCAGGCGCTCTCGGTGATCAAAGAGGCTGGCCTTGATCCTGCCAAGGTCAATCCCAATGGTGGCGCCGTGGCGCTGGGTCACCCGCTGGGCTGCACCGGCGCCAAGCTCACGGCAACGCTGCTGCGCGAACTCCAGCGCCGCAACGCCCGCTACGGAATTGTAACCATGTGCATCGGCGGCGGCATGGGCGCAGCAGGGATTTTTGAAAATCTCAGCTAACCACGAAGGACACAAAGGAAAATCAAATGGAGTCAGGCGCAAAGCGAGCGATGAATGAGGACGAAATTAGCCACGAAATCATTAGAGCTGGTCTCAAAGTCCATTCCGCTTTAGGGCCTGGCCTATTGGAGAGCACGTATAAGGCATGCTTGGCGTATGAGCTGAGAAAAGCCGGATTCAAGGTGGATGTCGAGCTTAAGCTTCCAATTGTTTATGAGGAAGTTACGCTGGAAGTGGGATACCGCCTGGACCTGCTTGTAAATGACCTGGTAATCGTCGAGTTGAAATCAGTTGAAACGATTACCGCTGTGCATTTAGCGCAGGCGATTTCGTACCTGAAACTCAGTAAGAAGAAATTGTGCTTGATCATGAATTTCAACGTTGTTCATCTTAAAGAAGGTATAAAACGTGTTGTTGAAGGCACCGGATGGAAATGACCCCTGCCTTCCTTCGTGTCCTTCGTGGTTAAAAAGAGGAGAGATTATGGCTACAGCAGTCCTACCCAAGACTAAGCTCGCGGGCGGCAGCTTCCTGATTCAGGAGCACAACATTGATGATGTCTTCACCCCAGAAGACTTGAGCGAAGAGCATCAGCAGATCGTGCAAACGACCCAGGAGTTTGCCAAAAACGAGATTGTTCCTAACCTGGAAAAAATCGAGCACAAGGAATTTGCCGTTACCCGCGAACTCATCCGCAAAGCCTGCGAGATCGGCATCGGGAACGTGGACATTCCCGAACAGTACGGCGGCTCGGAGATGGACAAGATTGCCTCCGCCATCATCAACGAGCACATCTCCGTATCCGGCAGCTTCAGCGTGAGCTTCGGCGGGCATACTGGCATCGGTACTCTTCCCATTGTTTACTTTGGCACGCCGGAGCAGAAGGCCAAGTATCTGCCCAAATTGGCTACCGGTGAGATGATCGCCGCCTACGCTCTCTCTGAGTCAACCTCCGCCTCTGACGCCATGAACGCCCGCGCCAAAGCTGTGCTCTCTCCCGACGGCAAAGAATGGATCCTCAACGGCGAAAAAATGTGGATCACCAACGGCGGCTTTGCCGACGTGTACATCGTCTTCGCCAAGGTTGATGGCGAGAAATTCAGCGCCTTCATCGTGGAGCGCACCTTCCCCGGCTTCCAGGCGGGAGCGGAAGAAAAGAAGATGGGCATCCGCGGATCATCCACTACGCCCATCATCATGAACGATTGCCATGTGCCCAAAGAGAATTTGCTGGGCGAGATTGGCAAAGGTCATGTGATTGCCTTCAACACGCTGAACATTGGCCGCTACAAACTCGGCGCCGGGGTGATTGGCGGCGCGCGTCACTCGCTGAACAATTCCATCGCCTACGCCAAACAACGCAAGGCCTTCGGCAAGGCCCTCGCCGAATTCGGCATGATCAAAGAAAAACTGGCCACCATGGCGGTGGAGATTTATACCGGCGAATGTATGTCCTACCGTACCGTGGGGATGATTGACGCTGCACTGTCGGAGATCGACCGCAGCGCTCCCGATGTCTACAAGCAAACCGCCAAGGGCATAGAGGAGTACGCCGTCGAGTGCTCCATCCTGAAAGTCTGGGGATCGGAGATGATTGATCACGTGGTGGACGAGACCGTCCAGATCTTTGGCGGCTACGGCTTTGTGGAAGAGTATCCGGCCGAGCGCTCCTACCGTGATGCCCGCGTGAATAGAATTTTCGAAGGCACCAATGAAATCAACCGCATGATCATTACCGGATGGTTGCTTAAGCGTGCGATGAGCGGACAACTGGCGCTGCTGCCGGCCATTAAGAAGCTGACCGACGAAATCACGTCCGGCGCCAGCGGCGATCCGCTGGAAGGCACACTGGCCGCCGAGCGCACGCTGGTAAGCAACGCCAAAAAAGCGGGGCTGATGCTGGCCGGAGCAGCCTCACAGAAATACATGATGGCGCTCTCCGAGCAGCAGGAGATCCTGGGAGCAATAGCAGATATGGTGATTGAAACCTATGCCATGGACTCTGTGGTCAAGCGCACCCAAAAGCTGATCGAACGCCAGGGCGAAGCCCGTTCGCAGCATGCAGTGGCCATGACGCAGGTCAGCCTGGCGCTCTCACTGAACAAGATCGAAGCCGCAGCCAGAAAAGTAGTCGCAGCGGTGGCCGAAGGTGACATGCTGCGTACTCAGCTTGTGATTCTGCGCCGCCTGTTCAAGTACGAGCCTTTCAACACCATCGCCCTCACCCAGCAGATCGCGAACCGTATCACCGAAGCAGGTAAGTACGTAATTAGCTAAGACCATCCTCACACCAAACTGTAGAGACGGTGCTCCGCACCGTCTCTTTTCTTCTGTTCTGCTTCCTGCCCTCGGAAGGACACACTATCCGTTTAAACGGCATAATTGCCATCCTGCCAAGTTTCAAACTAACCAATCTCTAAATTATTCGTCCAATGAACCATTGCTTTGGTAATACAATATATTGCTATGAAATATATTGCTCCAAAAGTGTTTGATCGCGAGTTGAAGAAAGGCAGCGCCGAACTGCTGATCCTTTCCTTGATTGAATACCGTCCCCGCCACGGATATGAGATCAGCAAGCTGATTGAAGCGCGCTCCGGCGGCGTGCTGCGCTTCAACGTTGCCTCCTTCTATCCCTTGCTCTATCGCCTGGAGAATCGGGCCCTCATTGAAGGACGGTGGGTGGAGAAATCCGGCCAGAGACGCCGTCGCTATTACCGTTTGACGGCGCCAGGCAAGAAGATGCTGAAGGAGCAGCGCAGCACCTGGCGCAACTTCGTAAAAGCCATGGAGCGCATCACAGGAGCGGAACATGCCTGATTGGTCAAAAGAGGTAAGAACACTGCTCGCTGGGCTGAAAATCGAGCCGACCCGCGAAGCCGATATTACAGAAGAAATCAGCCAGCACCTGAATGATCGCTATGAAGAATTGCTCGCCGAGGGCGCCACTGAGCGAGATGCCGAATACGCGCTGAAGCAGGAATTGAGCACCGGTCGCCTGGACGCGCAGTTGCGCGCTCTCTTGCCGTTTTCTCCCCCTCCCTTGGTTCCTGGCAGAGGAGAAGACGAGAGGCGCAGAAGTCCTCTGACCGGTCTGTGGAGAGATCTTCGTTACGCCGCGCGTATGCTACGGCTCAATCCTGGATTCGCAATCGTTGCCATTCTTTCCCTCATGTTGGGAATCGGCGCCAACACCGCAATTTTCCAGCTTCTCGATGCCATCCGTCTGCGGAGCCTGCCGGTGGAGACTCCATAGGAGCTTGCTATTGTTGGCCCTCCCCCTATGCAGGACCGGACGGGATCTTTTCGCGGCCGCATCTCGCAACTCACGAACGACATCTGGGAAAACCTGCGCGATCATCAGCAGGCATTTTCCAGTATCGCAGCCTGGGGTTCAAGTTCACTGAATCTCAGCCAGGGTGGAGAGGCCCGCCTGGCAGAGGTTTTGTGGGTCAGCGGCAGCTTTTTCCAAACTCTTGGACTTCGCCCCGCGCAAGGGAGGCTGATTACACCCACCGACGATCAGCGTGGCTGCGGCTCTCCGGGAATGGTGATTAGCGATTCTTTCTGGCAACGTGAGTTTGCCGGAGGCCCGGTTCTGGGGCGCAAAGTTACGCTTCAGGGGCATCCCTTTGAAATCAGCGGCGTTACTCCCGCTGGCTTCTTCGGCATGGAGGTAGGGCGCAATTTTGATGTGGCTCTCCCTATCTGCGTTGAGCCCGTCCTCGATCCTGAAGAACCGCTGCTTACCAAACATTATGGCTGGTGGCTGGGCGCCATCGGGCGTCTTAAACCCGGATGGACAGTTGAAAAAGCGACCAGTCAATTGGCGGCAATGTCTCCTGCTCTGTTCCAGGCCACGCTGCCACCGGAATACACGGCCGCAGACCGCAAAAATTATCTTGCTATCAAACTGGAAGCCACGCCTGCTTCTGCAGGAGTCTCGCAGTTGCGTCGTGCCTACGAATCCCCACTGTGCCTGCTCCTGGCCATCTCCGGGCTGGTGTTGCTGATTGCCTGTGCCAATCTGGCCAATCTGATGCTGGCGCGTGGCACCACGCGACAACGCGAGATCGCAGTGCGGCTGGCGCTTGGAGCCTCGCGCGCTCGGCTGCTACGGCAACTTTTAGCCGAGAGCGCACTCCTGGCCATTCTCGGTACTCTCCTCGGGCTGGGCCTGGCGCAGGGATTGAGCCGCCTGCTGATCTCCTTTCTCAGCAGTCAGGACAGCCACTGGTTTCTTGATTTGCATCCTGACTGGCGCGTCTTGGGCTTTAGCGCAGGTCTTGCCATTCTCACTTGCATTCTGTTCGGACTAATGCCTGCAATCCGAACTTCCCGCACTTCGCCCGGTGAGGCGATGAAGGCTACGGGACGGTCACTCACCACAACTCGCGAGCGCTTTGGCGTTCGCCGCGCCCTTGTGGTCTCTCAAGTGGCGCTTTCCCTGGTGCTGGTGGTAGGTGCTTTGTTGTTCGTCCGTACTCTACGCAACCTGGTCACGCTCGATGCGGGATTTCAGCAGGACCACATCTTGTTCACCGATGTCGATTTGAGTCCCATCAATCTGCCGGTTGAGCGGCGGGCTGCACTTCGTCAGGAATTGCTGGACCGGGTGCGGGCCATTCCCGGTGTGACCTCCGCGGCGGATGTCGTGATCGTGCCGATGAGCGGTAATGGCTGGAACGACACTGTGGAGACTGCTCGTTCTACTTCAGGAAAACGCCTTTGGGCCAATTTCAATATGGTCAGCTCCGGATATTTTAAAACCATGGGCACTCCTTTTCTCGCAGGCCGCGATTTCAACGATTCCGATACCGTCACCTCCACTCCGGTCGCCATTGTGACGGAGAAGTTTGCGCACAAATTTTTTGCAGGCGACAATCCGGTTGGAAAAACCTTTTCCGTGGTTCAGTACGCCAACAAACCAAAAAAGGAATATCAGATCATTGGACTGGTCAGGGACGTTAAGTATCAGGATCTGCGAGAGGACTTTACCCCAATTGTGTTTCTGGATGAGGCCCAGAGTGTTGAGCAGCCGGCAGAAGCACAGTTTGTGCTGAGTTCGAATGAACCCTTACAGGATGTAATCTCATCCGTTAAGCGGGTAGTGATGGGGATAGATCCCGCCTTGGTTATCCAGTTTTCTCCGTTCCGCTCCATTATCCGTGAGGGCCTTCTTCGCGAGCGCCTGATGGCCACTTTGTCCGGCTTCTTCGGCCTACTCGCTGCCATCCTGGCTATGATCGGCCTCTATGGCGTGATCTCCTATATGGTGGTTCGGCGCAGAAACGAAATTGGCATCCGCATGGCCCTGGGAGCTGATCGGGGCAACATTCTCCGTCTCATCATGAGCGAGGCGGCGGTATTGCTGGCCATTGGTGTAATCGTGGGTACGCTGCTGGCGATGATTGGTGTAAAAGCCGCCAGTACCTTGCTGTTCGGACTGGGCCCGCGCGATCCTGTCACCATCGTCGCGTCCATCGGCATGTTGGCAGCAATCGCCATGCTGGCCAGTTTTCTGCCGGCCCACCGTGCCGCCGGTATCGATCCTATGCAAGCCCTGCGCGATGAGTGATCTCGAATCACGATTGTCGCTTGGCTTTGCCTTGCACTTGATTTTTCGTTTCCTCAGTTCCCCTGTTTCCTCAGCGTTGAGGGTCTTGGTGTCAGGCTGCGGCTCTGCCGCTGATTCACGCAGACTGCCGCAGATTTACAAAAGCCGGAAATTCCGCTGCACCTTTTGTAGTGCAATTTTGCTAGATTTTCGACCTTTTTCACGGAAAGGCCCTTTTTGCCGCTACTGCCGCTACCTTGCCTCTAACTCCTTTGTCATCAGCGAAAACCTGGTAGCGGGAGAGGTAGCGGCATGGGTTTTGGTAGCGCTACTTTTAGGGGACAGGTTATAGGGAACAGGGGATAGGAAAAATCAAAAACCTGCAACCATTTCCTTCGGCTTCGCGAGCTCCACCTCGGAGAAACTAGGGGACAGGGAACCGGGAAAGGCAAAACCAGCGGCAAAACCTTTCACACCACGAAGGACACCCGCCATGGCGGGCAGGCTAGGGAAGACGTCTGAGAGGGCAAAACACTGCTGTCCGCCACAGCGGAGCTTCGGCAACCCGCATAAACATTGTGGATGGGCGAGGATGTTAACCAGTAAGTACACTTTTTACAAAAAGACCTTAGGCTGTATCCGTAACATCTGCGCAAGTTGCTGGCAACTCAGGACTTAGTTGCTTTTTGAGGGCTTTTTTGTTCCGTGTCTGTCGCGGGACAAACGGTTAAAGGCGGCGGAAACCGGACACACTGCTCCGGCTGCACGGGCGATTTAGGGAAGAAGAGGTCAAGAACGAGTTCCTTCCCTTCGCTCAGGATTTCGGCTGGCGGCTTAAACGCCGCCAGACCGCCTCAACTTCCCTCCACCAACTGCCGCGTTCGAGTCAGAATGACAGTTCCGTTCGCGCAGCACTGCGTTTATTGGGGAGCTCGTGCACACACTTTTCCCTCGGCGCTCGCCCTCGCTTGCGCGAGCGCCGACTACACTTCTCCGGACCGTCCGCGATCTGAATCGCAGGCGCGAATTCTCCCGGCAAGCCGGGATTTCGGCAGAAGGCTCCCTCCCGCCCGGCGGGATCACGCCTTCTAACGCCTCAATATTCAGTTGTCAAAGATCAAAATACTGCGGCAGCCCCTGGGGGCTCCATTTTCAGTAGAACACATTCTAAACTATGTTGTCAAGTAATAATTTGTACTGCTTTAATATGTTGTTAATAGATATGGCGAGGCGGGGGTTGCCGGTGTTATTGCCTTGGGGCGAAGGTCTCGTGTTTTGTGTGAGTTGAAGCATAGCAGCGTAGGAGTTGCGCATCGGTTTTGGCGTTTGAATTCACGCGGAAATGACGCAGTTCAGGCTGTCCCCTTTTTCTTCCTACCATTAACCCCTTGCCATTCCGACAGAGCGTAAAACGAGCGCGCGTGGGCCGGGGTCCCCTCGGGGTCCCCAACGCGCGCGCGATTTTTGGGTGTGATGGGGTGGAAGTTGCGACAGAGGAATCTGCTCCGCCCAAAGCTGAAGTTCACGAACCTGCTTGCAGCGCATCCCCTCGAAAATCTCCGCGAAACAGAAGGAATTCGGTTCATAGTTGTACAGCCGCCCTCGGCTGTGGGTGTTTTCTACTTGTGAAAATTGATCAGCTTTTCCACTAATGCTTTAAGCAGTCCTTCGCTAGTCGGCTTCTTCTCCACTTTCAAACTCCATTTTCCATCTGGAGTTTTCTCAAACTTGATGTGAGTCTGCAAAACCAGCAGCACAGCCGCAGCAATCCCCAGGCTCGCGCCGAAGTCGAATTTTTGGCGTGAGTCGTCCCAATTGGCCGCCATGGTCTCGATAGCCGCACGTGTCGCGGGGTCTTCGGCCAGCACAAGAAGGGCCTGCCGCGCCAGTTCGCCCCCAGATACTGGTCTCGTGCCGGGCGCAATCTGGAACTCACGGATCAGTACTGTCTTCAAATCACCACTCAAAGGCGGCATCCCTGCGCCGGAGCCAGCGTGGGACCGCACGACGGCCGATAGAATCTTTCGCGCCTTATTGTCGTCAAGGTCCTGAATCATTCGGCAATTCTCCCAGCCCAGCTTCTTGCCACATAGCCTTCAGTTTTTCCTGTTCTTCGGAGGGTGTCCTCGTGTAGTGCCTCATGAAATTGCGGACATTCTGTGCAGCCAAATGCTCGTCTCGTGTGTTGAGGAAAGCGAGCACGGACTTGATCAACCACTCCCCGCCATCGAGAAAGCTGCCTCGCGAACTCAAAAGAAGACCAAGGTTTCCATAGGTGAAGGCTGTGCTGTGCTGATTACCAAGATTTTCTTTGATGGTTAGGGATTTTAGGTACCATTGCTCAGCCTCAGTGAGGTTGCCTTGCGCTAGAGCAATGCTACCTAGCTGGTCATAGTTAGCTGCCGAGTATTGCGCAATGCCAAGTTTTTCAGAGATGGCCAGCGATTTGCGACACCACATCTCCGCAGCAGGGAGATCGCCTTGTTTCGCGGCAGTCATTCCCAATTGATAATAGTTCATGACTACGCCCTCGTTGTTGTCGAGCTGCATATTGACCGTCAGCGACTTTCGGTACAACTGTTCTGCAGCTGCAACATCGCCTTGCCGGAGAGCGAGGCTTCCCAGCGTGTGGTAGGTACTTGCGGTGCCCTCTTTAGGACCTAGTTTCTCTTCGATTATGAGCGACTTGCGATACCATTGCTCCGCCTCGGAGAAGCGGCCCTGCTCAGCAGCAATCAGCCCAAGCTGATGGTAGGTTTCCGCAGCGCCACGTTCATCGCCCAACTTTTCCTTAATAACCAAAGATTTCCGATACCATTCCCTAGCGGAACTAATGTCACGTTGTGCATGGGCCAGTACTCCCAGCTGGTGATAGGTAATAGCGGCACCCTGTTCGTTGCCAGCTTGTTCGCTGATGGCTAGTGACTTACGATACCATTCTCGGGCTGCGGCAAAGTCCTGCTGCTCTTCGGCGACCCTTCCTAATTGGTGATATGCTCCTGCCTCCGCCCCAGGAGTGCCGCTGGATTTCCGAAGAACGGCGTATTGCTCATACAGGCGCTGCGCGGTGACGAAGTTCCTGCCATCAAGAGCAAATATCGCCAGCGCTTGCATCAATGCCGCCGCATTGGTCAACATCCCCAGCCGTTCAGCCTCCGTCAAAGCGTGGTAAAAGTTTTGGCCATGCAAATAGAAACCAAAACGCTGTTGATGGGGTTCCCGATGCGCCAGTTCATTTGCCAGTACACTCATAGCATCCACAAATGCCCGGACTAGGGCATCCTGTTCCAATGCCTCTCCATTGCCGGTATGAGCTGCGCGTAAATAACTGGTCAGCAACGGGTGCATTTCATAAGTTTCATACCCTATATCCCGCAGTAAGCCCGCCGATCCCAGAGCCAGCATCAAAACATCAATCTTATCTCGGGACCAGCCAGCGTCTGCTTCCCTGGCAATCGCAACCAACATGTTTGCGTCTACGAATCCCTCGTGCATTCCTATCACTACAAGCAAGCGACGCAGATCTTCTGGTAGCGACTTCTCAACAAAGGCCAAAGTTGCATACAGCTTTGCTTGCTCCCCGTCCCCTATAGGATTCAGGGCTGCTAGGTTGCTGCGCAATGCTGTTAGGACCTGTCCAGCGCTCATTATTTCTAATCTGGGCAAGACCACCCGCATGGCGAGCGGGTGCCCACTGAGTTGATCCATCAGCTCCACCAGGTCTTTGTCGTCACGGTTAATTTTCATTCCCAAGTCGCGGAGGATGGCGTTGCAAAATTCCCAACGTTCCTCGCCATCCAATCCGCCCAGCGACAACAGAAACCTTCGTTCCGGCCCAAGCCATTCTTCCCGTGAACGACTGGTAATTATGATCTTGGTTTTTCCACCCCGTAGTTCATCAAGAAATTGCGCCAGCAAATTGCGATCTGAGTCTAGAAGATTAGCTTCCACAGCTGCGCCCGCTATCCCAGATGCTGACTCGAAGTTGTCCCACACTATGACGAAATTATTTTCACGGAGTTCACTGACCAGAAGTTCGATCTTCCTTTCCATCGAGAACGTGGGGAATTTCTTCTCGAACAATGCCTCACCCATGCGATTGAAGACGAACTCGGCACTCCGAATCTCTTGGAAGAAAAACCAGAACGGTGGATTCTCCAGCCCCCCGGTCTGATCGAGCCACTGAAGAAAACCCTTGGCCAAAGTGGTTTTGCCGACGCCCCCCAACCCCTGAATCAGAATCGCTGGCGGCGGGCGGCGCATGGCCCGCTCTAGTTCCAGGATCGCGCTGTCCCGGCCAACAAAGCCGTAAGGATTCTTCTCTCGCCGCAACTCCTCCGGCAGTTTTGATTCGCGCGTCGCGACCTCACCTGCCTTTTTAGCAAAAGCGAAATTCAACGGGTCCTGTTGGTAAAGCACCGGCAACAGCCAGTCCTGAAGCGGGAATTCTCCGCGGACGCAGACACGTTTATCGTGCTGCCACATCTCCTGGCGGCCAGCCTTCACCGCCACGGCCATGCTGCCCTCGTCAAACAGGCGCTGGTAGAAGGGGGGAAGGAACTGCTGGGCGCCACTCACGTAGAGCGAATAGGCCATGGCGACCACGTCGCGCATACCTGACTTCAGCAGCGCCATGGCCACTGAGGCAAAGGGATCACTGCTGTCGGTGGCAGTCATGGCCGATTGGCAGGCATTGAGCACCACACCGGGGACGGCATACTCTTTCAGCAGCACACTCAACTTTTCGGCTGGAATCAGGTCTGGTTCTCCGTCCTCAGTCTCGAAGACCAGCTTGCCTTCCGGTCCCTGATACATATGTCCACCGGTACCCGGCGCATTCTCTGAAAAACCGCCATGGCCGTCAAAGTGAAGGATGTGGTAGTGACCTGGATGCTCGCGCAGATGCTCGCGCAAATGATCGAAGGTCGGTGGTCGAAGCAGCTCAACCGAAGCCGGTAGCTTCTCCCTTTCGATCAGCTCAACCAAAGGGCGCGCAAGAGTGCGAAAACGCACATCCTGTTCGAATGGCCGTGCCACCACCAGCAGAATGTTGACTCGGTCTTTGGGCAGTGATTCAGGAAGCTCCTGAGGATCACGAACAGTATTCAATTGCCGCACCACCTGGCAGGCCTGGGCGAGGAAACCGAGTTCGGGATCACGCAGCGCCTCCCATGGCCACGCCAGCACCCGTGGATCATCGCTCGAAATCCGCAAATGCAGCCTGGAATAATCCCTGGTTGCATCGTCGAACATGCGCCCTGCAGCCCTGTCTTCAAACAGCGCTCGAAACGCCTGCTCTCCCCAATCACGCAGTGCCTTCAATACTCTCTCCGCGTGTTCGGTTTCGGGAGGAAATGGGTAGTCCAGAAAGGTCTCCAGATACCATTGCAGCTCCCGCATCAGATCGCTGTTCGGCCTTCCCTCTACAGGAAATCCAACCGGAGAAACTACTGCGATCGGCTGTGAAGTCTTGCTGTCACGCTGACGAACTACAAGAAAGGAAGCCGGATCGCTTCCGGCGACATGTTTGATGGTGAGTGTCTGATCGGCAGGCGCGCTTGCAGGCATTCAGAAAAATCCCAATATGACAGCGCTGCCCTGGCTCTAGGCAGAATTTGAATATATCAGTCTCCACCGACTTTGGGAACAGCACTCGTTAAGTAGAATTCCCTTGACATCTTGAAAGATATCGTTAATACTGCTAACGATGTCTACTTATTCCACAAATGAGGTGGCCAAGAGGCTGGGTATAACCGGCGCGGCTCTGAGTAAGTACATCAAAGCCGGGAAGGTTCCGGCACCGGAAACGGTTCAGGTAGGTCGAGTAAAGTTGCATTCCTGGACTGAAAGCGACATCGAGCGATTGCGCAAGCTGCTACCCAAGATCAAGAACGGACGAAAAACCAGATATCAGAAGAGAGGCAAACAAACGCAAACGAAGAAGAGGTAAGACAACAACCTGCGGGCACATGCCAGTGCTGAAACACCGGCATGGCCCTCACCACACATCGCCTTGTTTAAGGAGGCAGACATATGGCTACTTTGAAGTTACACACTCCCTCTCCGGGGTGCAAACTTACTGCGGAAGTCTCGCGCCTTTCAATTACCCGATTACCAAATTACCCAATTACACAATCAGGAAGGGAGCGATCCTATGACTGGTCCCTTCTCTAAACTCCATGCCTATGAAGCCCTGCAAACCCTGAATCGCTGCTTTGAGGCCACACTTCTGAGCCTCGAGCGCTTGGAGCATCTAGGGTTGTTTCGCCAGGAATTTCTCCACGCCTACAGAATCACCATGGAATACACCCGTGCTCAGGCCAACGATGAGCTGATGCAGACCTTGCAGGACCTGGAGCAGGAGGACACAGCCCGCTTCGAGCGCCTGCACGACGAATGGGACAAACAGAACCGCGACCCGGATGACGTCTTCTTCCACGCCCAGGAACGCCGGCAGGAGATCAAAGAACAGATGAAAGACCTGCATCGAGCACTTGCTCGACAGCACCCAGAAAAAAAGAAGAAACACCGAGATTAACCACAAGGGACGCAAGGCCTCAGAATCAAACCGCTGCCGGTCACTCTCCGGCAGCGACACGTCATCAGGACCAAGCCTTGGTGCACTCTCAAGCTCGAGAAGGCGCTAAGGTGCGCTGGGGCGTGAGCCCCCAGACCTTGCCCGGAGCGTAGCCGAAGGGCGAAATCCTGCCTGCCCCG
This sequence comes from Candidatus Angelobacter sp., assembly GCA_036522215.1. Taxonomy (GTDB): domain Bacteria; phylum Acidobacteriota; class Terriglobia; order Terriglobales; family Acidobacteriaceae; genus Angelobacter. Next base: position 17,514 of record DATDGH010000469.1, read on the forward strand.
GCATGCCGTGGGAGCGCAGCGAAGATCTGCTGCTCGGGTAACAGCCGAAGCCTTGTGGTTGAAAGGTTTTGGGTGTCTTAGAGCATTTACAGTATTGGTGTAGCCCGCTCTTATAAAGCGCTCCGCTCCAACACTGGGAACTGCGCGCTGGCCTTCGGCAGAAAGGAAGTGGTTCCTTTCTAATCGTTTATTGCCCCGACTGAAGTCGGTGCCCTCTCTGGAAACTCGAACCTACCATGGTGAACAAGACGTGCCGCCCCTGTCCGGGGCTTGAACTCGTTTTTTTGCTTTCCCAGCCCTCACGGGCTGGGCTAAGTAATTTCGCGCCTCCGGCGCTGCGTCTTTGTGGTTCCTTCTTTCTCGATTCTCGGATCTAATTTTTTGGAGCCACCTGATTTGCCAGAGCCTCTGGTTCACGTAAGAGCCCCACAGGGCGCTTGGCGCTGATACAAATCCTGTCGTGATGGTCTGGCAATCTCTTAGGGACGCTCGGTTACCGGTTTGCCTCCGCCGCCGGGCAATGGCTGTTTTTGACCTCCGCTTGTTTCCGCCTTCAGCAGCGTGTCAATGCTTGGATAGGCGTAGATGGTCGGAGCACGGTTTGCCATCAGGCCTCCGGTATCGGCGGTGGGGCCATAGTTGCTGTGAATGTCTCGGGCCAGCATGCGCAGCATGGCCATCTGCTGTCCGCGATGGTGGGAGGTGTGGGCGATGCGGCGCGTCAGGACCCAGGCGCGCGAGCGCCTGGTATCAAAGAAGGTGGTTTCTCCTTCGAACCATGCTTCGTCTTTGGTTTGCAGCGCGGCAAGACGTTTGCCGCTAGCTTCCGCATAGCGCTGCATGAACCCCAGCCGTGTTTCGGGTGAGGGCAGTGGCGGCGCGCCAACGTCAATCCCCAGCATGTTCCGGAACCATAAATCCTCGCTCACGCACTGATGCACCATCTGTTCATGCACGCTGCGACCGCGCTGGTCGCTGGGATTGGGCCGGAAGGGCAGATCCTGGTCGCGGAACTCGCTCCAGACACTGACGACTTTGATTCGTTCGGTTTCGTAGGTTTCCACCAGGAAGCTATATCTCATCTGATCACCTCAGGCCGGTTGTCCCAACCCTCCTCGCAGTCTGGGCGACAAGTATAACGCCGCCGTCGCAACCCGTAACCGATTCGACCTCCGTGT
>DATDGH010000470.1:0-6498 GCA_036522215.1 Candidatus Angelobacter sp.
CTGTTTTTGTTGATGGCCACAATGGAGGGCTCGTTCACCACAATGCCTTTTCCTTTGGCGTAGACCAGCGTGTTGGCGGTGCCTAGGTCAATGGCAAGATCGCTGGAAAACATGCTGAAGAGCGAACGCAGATTATGAATCCGCGAACTCTCTGACTTAAACACGGCCTTCCTTTTTGACATCGAAAACGGCACCTCATTGTAAACTTATCTGCTGCTTGCGGGTAGACGAGCACGATTTTCATCCTGGGTACTTCTCACGATCTGCCATCCGCACCAACGCTACCGAAGTCAGCGTTTCGATCGCGTTCTGCACACGATTTTTGGCGACTGTCACTTTCGTTTCGGCGACTAGTTTACGCAGATTTTATGCGGGCTTCAGACCGTTGGTTGTCTACCACGAGTCATCGCTCTGATACCACCCTGAATGCAGGCCAACATGGCCTTTTGTACCGAAGCGCTGCCTACGCACTTGTGCGAGAATCACAAACGGGCGGAGCAGAATCTGCAAAGCGATGGCTGCAACCGCAGAATCTGGAATAAGGAGCGTTATGAGAGCCTCTCCTCTTAAAATACAGCCTGTTCGGGTTGCTGTGATCGAGAGTGACCCTCTACGGTTCGTAGGATTGCGTACTTGCCTGGGTTTAGAGCCAGATTTCGAGCTGAGTTCCACCTCTTTGTCCGAAGCCGGCGCCCTGCAGAACATCGATCTTGTGCTCCTGGGGAACCATATCGGCTCAAACTTGTTCGAGGTAGTGGCCACTCTGAAGGCGGCACGTCCCGGCTTGCGCATCATCGTGATGGGGGCTGGAATGGAGGAAGAAAACATCCTCAAGGCCATTGCTTCCGGAGCGAAGGGCTACATCGACGAAGCCGCAGACCCAACTGAGTTCGCGCAGGCGTTCCGGGTGGTAAGCCAGGGTTCGGTGTGGGCACCGCGGCGAGTGCTCTCTCTATTCGTTGAACGCGTGAGCAACTCACCCGGACGTATCTTTCCTGTTGGCCGGGTCTGTTTTACGCACCGTGAAAAAGAAGTTTTGGAAATGCTGGTCGCGGGCCGATCCAACAAGGAAATCGGTGCTCCCCTGGGGATCACTGAACGCACAGTCAAAGCGCATGTAGCAAAATTGATGCGTAAAGTGGGAGTGCAAAATCGAATCGCGCTCTCGGTTCACGCGATCACAAATTCTCTCGTATTCGTTCCAACGAAGTAGTGACCGGCTGCCCTCGCGGCCGCGCCTAGTGGCATATCCAAAGGAAGCAGTTATTGCTGAGAAGCTGCAAGCATTGACCGACCTGGCCCTGCTGAACAGTCGCCTCAAGGATTATTTCGACCTGTGGCCTCTGTCTCAGTTATACCATTTTCAAGACTCTTCGCTGGTTGAGGTATTCAAGCGACCTTCCAGCACCGCTCGACCGAACATCGAAGTCTTGCCAGTAGGCTTGACTGATGCTTTCGCCCTTGACCCAGCAAGCAAAAGCAATGGGTGGCATTTCTACGCCGGAGTCGCTTCAAGACGCCAACAGTGTTGCAGAGCATCGTTCAAACGGTCCGCGAATTCTTGCAGCCGTCTCTGTCAGCAGCGGCATCCGGTGAACCCTTTGCGTCCGCTTGGAGACGCGGAGATTCTTGGTCTTGAGGACTTCTCTTCAGAGCTGATTGATCGGGAAAACCGACCTGAGTTTAGGCCCATGAAGGCTTTTGCCGTTTTAAGGCGATAACCTAAAACTCAAGATTTTGGTCCATTTATGGTCCAGTTACTTGTCCTGAGGATGCCTTTGCGCGGTTTTAGGGAGCCATCCGTGTCGCGCAGTTTCAATAAGTTACCGCAAGTCATTTCACTGAGACGGCAGCACCAAAACCTCGTCCCTACACCGGTTGCCTGCTGACGCGAATTCTTCGCAGTCCCAGCCACTGCATTACGCCAAACAGGAATACCAGCTCCGCCACCGCCACCATTACCCACTTGCCGCCACTGCTGAATTGCACGGCGAACAACAGGGCATAACTCCCCACCACCCATGCCATGTCGAGGATCACCGCAATCCACGCGTCCACCATCTTGATCTGCCGGCGGGTTGCGGTCCACAGCAGCCATGCCGCGTAAGCCAACAGTCCAATCCCCAGTACCGCAAGACTGGCATTGCCTGGGAGTCCCAGGAAGTCGACCAAAGTCCGATTCATCGCCAGAATGGCCACGCCCGAGATCATGGAGAACAATGCGTTTCCCTGCAAAGCGCGGCGAAGAAGTTTTTGTTTATCTGCTGTTTGTTGCTTCACGGTTTGGCTCCTCTCGATTTGAATTGGGCTGGTGCTCCCGCGAGACGTAGCGCATCGCGGCGGCGGTTGCTGTGCGTGCCCGCGAAAATGCTTTCCTGTCATTAAAGAGTTTGTAGGCCCAGTTTGCTTCCTGAACATAGGCATGCAGTTCAAATGCCAGTTGTGCCGGGACCGTAGCGGGCACAATCTCACGCTGCGCCTTGGCCCGTGAAATCTCGTTTCGAAGCGCATCCATCCAGGCCTTGGTCAAAGCAGATACGTCGTCGCGTACCCGTCCCGGACGGCTGTCGAACTCCAGTGAGGCGGCAGCGAAGAAACAGCCCCCGCGGAAAACACCTTGTTCCACGTAATGGAGCCAACTGCTTAGCATCGTTTTCAGGCGCTTCAGTCCGCGCGGCTGTGCCAGCGCCGGCTGCGCCACATGCCGGAGAAAAACTTCTTTCGCCTGGTTCACGGTGGCAATCTGTAGTTCTTCCCTGGAACCAAAGTGGGCGAAAATCCCGGTTTTGCTCATCTTCAGCTCCGCCGCAAGACGCCCGATCGACAGCCCTTCCAGCCCTTCGGCGGAAGCGATGTCTGCCGCCACAGCCAGAATGTCCTGCCGCGTCTTCGTTGCCTTCGCCGCCCGGTAAAGGACAGTTCCTTTCTTTTTCATAGAACGACCGTACTATATAGAACGAGCGTTCTATTGTCAAGAGAGTCTTTGCATGTCTGGGCCTGAAAGGCAAGAGCAAACCCGCAGCGCGCGTGCGCGCCGGCCTCTCTGGGGAGCGCAGCCGCCCTCGGCTGCGAAGCTTACTTCAGAAAGACACAGGCGAGGGCGCCTCCACCCCGCCGCCTCGATTTATATCCGCTAGCAACATATATTAAACATATAAATTACAACTTGACAACATAGTTAAAGATATGATCTACTGAAGATGGAGCCCCTAGGGGCTGCCGTAGTATTTTGATCTTTGACAACTGAATAGAAGCGAACTTGTAACTTGCAAAATTGAAGTGCAAGCGCCGAGGGAAAAGTGTGCCCCGTCTGGCCCACCCCACAGGATTCCGCGACGAAAAACCCTTCTGCGACGGGTTCTGCAACGACTTTTCCTTTTGCTTTCAAAGTCATGCGCAGAATCGCGGAATCCGGCCATTTTTCGCCGGATGTGTACTCTCCACTGACTGCTCGCTAAGCTGTTTGGAATCAGTCGATACTAAACGCATCGAGGTGTTGGGTGTTTCTTCCGATGACCGGGGTCCCCGACGCGCGCTTCGCGTGGTGGGGTGGTGGTGACCCGATGCACCGATGACCCGATGACCCGATTGCCAACACGACCAAAATGCCGGAAGCAGTTAGTGGCTTTTATGAACTACGCCCTCGGCGTAGCGACCCGGCTGAGGAGTTAACTGTCGCGGCGCCGTGACGCTTCCAGATCATCCGCAACCATGATCTGTGAGTTTTCAATAACTTGCGCGGATGACGCAGATCAAGATCTCCCATCCGCAACGTTCAACTAATGATTTTTCAATCACATGCGCGGATGATCGGATAAACCGGTGGTTTTCAAGAATACATCCAAACAACGTGCATATGCACGATAATTGCACCACGAAAGGTGCAATCGAATTTCCGGTTTTTGCAAATCCCCGCGATCAGCGATGACTCGGTGGCAGAACCGATTTTTGTTCCGGTTTGCTGTTGGTTTCAGCAGGCCGCTGGTAGCTGGTCGCTAAAAACTCCCCTCAGACGGCAACACCAGAACCTCAACTCCCGAAGCCGCGCTCTTGCTGTGGAACACCTGTTCTGTCGCCGGCTTGAAGTCTTCCGCTTTGGCGTGCGGAATGTCGGTAAAGGTTTGGGGATTGCGGTCCACCAGTGGGAACCATGAGCTTTGGATCTGCACCATGATGCGGTGGCCTTTGCGGAAGGTGTGATTTATGTCCGGCATGGTGAAGTTGAGTTCTGTCACTTTGCCCGGTTCCAGGGGCGACGGCTTTTCCCAGTTCTTGCGGAATTTGGCGCGCATGGGCTCGCCCCGCAGAAGCTGCTGAAAGCCACCCATGCGAACCGGCGCTGGGCCAATCACTCTCTTGCTTGGGTCTGCCGGCTCGTTGTCCGGATAATTGTCTGGATAAACGTCGATAAGCTTCACCACAAAGTCTGAATCCGTTCCGGTGGAGGCAACTTTCAACTTGGGCGAGACCGGTCCGGCAATGGTGATGTCTTCGTCGAGCGGATCGGTCTCATAGGCCAGAACGTCCGGCCGGCGTGAGGCAAACCTCTGATCGTCCGTCATGTAGCGCTGAGGGACTGCCGTAGCAATGTAGTTGATGAACGGCACCGGATGGGCCGGATCACTCACGTATTCATCTTTGTCCGTGCCTTCATTTTCCGCCGGAGGATCAAAGGACAGTTTTCCGCCGGCATGGAGGTAAAGTGTTTTCCCCGTGGCCCGCGCTGGCGGCCAGGCATCATATTGCCGCCATACATTGGTTCCGGTTTCGAAGACCCAGGCCTTGGGTAGGGGTTTGCCTTTTCCTTTCAGATAATATTCAAAGAACGGGAACTGGATCTTGGCCCGGAAAAATTCCGCCGTCTTCGCCGCAAACAGTACATCTCCCAGACGATCGCCGTCGCTTCTGGCCCATCCGCCGTGGACCCACGGTCCAACCACCAGGGAATTGGCTGTCCCGGGATTGAACTGGTCGATGGCATGAAAGGTCTTGAACGGCCCGGAGAGATCTTCCGCATCAAACCATCCACCTACGGTCATCACCGCGCATTTCACGTTCTTCATGTGGCGGGATAGGTCGCGCGCAGTCCAATAATTGTCGTAAGTCGTGTGATTCATCTGGTCGGTGAACAGCGGATTGGCTTCTTTCAGGTAACGCCGGTTCAGTTCGTTGAGTGGGCCGGCGTGAAGATAGAACGTGTAGCCATCCGGAGTGCCGAAATCGAAAGGGACGGGCGTTTTCGGCGGCGGGGCAGGCTCGGCAAAGGGCTTGAATGAAGTGTAAAAGCCGAAATTTGCCGCCAGCATGAAAGCGCCGCCGTGATAGGCGTCGTCGGTGAAGAAGAGATCAGTCATGGGAGCTTGCGGTGACGCCGCTTTCAACGCCGGATGAGAATCGATGATGCTGGCCGATGTGTAGAAACCCGGATACGAGATTCCCCAGATGCCCACCTTGCCGTTGTTGTTAGGCACATGCTTCAACAAAAACTCGATGCTGTCATACATGTCAGAGCTGTCGTCCACGTCCTTGGATGACTTCTTCACGTCAATGTGCGGGCTCATTTCCAGGAAGTCGCCTTCCGACAGGTATCGCCCACGGACGTCCTGATAGACGATGATGTATCCGGCTTTTTCAAATTCATCCGATGGCCCAATCTGCTTTTTGTACTGGTCCTCACCGTAGGGACCGACGTTGTAGGGTGTCCGGTCCATCAGGATCGGATACGGCTGTGAGGCATCCTTGGGAACGTAGACCGAGGTGAACAATTTCTTCCCATCGCGCATGGGAATGCGATATTCATACTTGGTGTAGTGCGCTTTTACGTAGTCTTCTTTGGGGACCTCTTTCGTCAGGTCCGGCAACTGCGCCGTGGCAGACGCCGCCAGCAAGCCCCAGGTGAAGACGGCACAGCTCCAACGGCGGATCGCATTCATTCTCATCAGCAGTTTCCTCTCATTTTTGTACTGCGGCATTTTACACGGGAGACCCTTCATTCGCAGGAACAGAGGACACAAAGACAAAAGAGTCTGTGAATTCAAACACTGATTTTTCTTCCGATGAACCGATGACCCGATGACAGGGGCCCCAGCGCGCGGATTTTGGGCGTGATGGGGTGGTGGTGACCCGATTGCGTACACGTCCAAAATGCTGCACAGCCGTTAACGGCTTCTATGAACCACAGTCTCGCCGCAGCGACCCGCCGTTATATCATTTCAATCCATGTCAGATTTCCCCATCGATCAGGTTCGGGCGGCGTTTCCGGCGCTGCAGGATGGATTCATCTTCTTTGACAATGCCGCGGGCGCGCAGTCGCCCAGGACAGTGCTGGATGCCGTAGCCAACCATCTTCTGCATCGCAATGTGCAGAGAGGCGGGCGATACCGGCAGTCGCGCGAGGTGGACGAAGCCATCGCGCAGGCCCGGGCCAGCGTTGCTCTGCTGGTCAACGCGCGCCATCCCGAGGAAATTTCGTTTGGCATGAATGCCACATCGTTCATG